>QHVY01000084.1:10001-15636 GCA_003223695.1 Acidobacteriota bacterium | reverse complement strand
TCAGAGGACGTGTGATCCATCCGCGTAGCGTGCGCGCTCCCATGGCTGAGCGAGTGGAGTTGGTGACGCTCCACAATGATGCGCGCGGCTGCGCTGGATCGCGCGACTGCAGCACCTCCAGATTGGCGAGCGTGGCGGCGTCGAGTTGAAGAAAATCGCTTTCGTTGTCGACGCGCAGAGCGCGGACATGATCCAGCGTCTTTTTGTGACTCGCCGTCGCATAGCGCAGTGCCGCTCCGGCGGCGCCGATGCGCGGATCGTCACCTTCCAACCCGAAACCGTGCAGCGATTGTGTGGCGAAGTGGCGCGTGAGCGTGTCGCGCGCGCCATCGATTTCGAACATCGATGGCTCGATGGCCGTAGTTGGCAGCGCGAACGGCAATAGTGTCCCCTGCGGGACGATCGCCTCGCGAGGACCGAACCTCGCCACATCATCCCGAAGCCTGGGATCATCCGCATGGCTGTACGTCGTGACGAAGAAATCGCCGGTCGAGACATCGAGATACGCGGCGCCCATCGATTCGCCGTTCGGCACGAGCGAGAGCAAATAGCAGCTCTCGCGCTCGACGATCGTGCTCTCGGTTGCGGTCCCTGGCGTGAAGACGCGCACCACTTCGCGTTTGACGATGCCTTTGGCAACTGCAGGATCTTCGACCTGATCGCAAAGCGCGACGCGGAACCCGTGCTTGATCAACTTGGCGATGTAGGCGTCGGCGGCGTGATACGGCACGCCGCACATCGGCGCCTCGTGCTCCTGCCCCTTGCCGCGCGCGGTGAGGACGAGATCGAGAATCGGCGCGGCTTTCTCGGCGTCCTCGAAAAACATCTCGTAAAAGTCGCCGAGGCGGTAGAAGAGGATGGCGTCGGGGACTTGCCGCTTGATGTCGAAGTACTGCTCGAGCATCGGGGTAAGCTTCATCGGGCGTGACATTGTTGGCGGTTCGCCGTTGGCTGTTGGCCGCAATCGGAGTATCTCAGTTTACCGGAGCATTTCGGCAAACGGTGTACGGCGAACGGCCGACCTTATCGGACTGGCTTTCGAATCGTGAGCAGCGTGCCGTCGCGGGCATCGAGCTCAACGACGATAGCGTCGCGCAGCGCGGTGTGCGGAACGCGATCGCACAACACGACCCACCGCGCCTCCCGCCCACCCTCTTCCCGCCCGGCATACGCCACGTGCACAGCTTCGAAGCCGTTGTATCGCGGGCGGTCAACCTTTCGCAGGATCGTCAGCGCGCGTACGGCGGCGTCGCTGCTGAGGATGCGGTCATGGCGTCGCGAGGGATCTTCGCTGTTGCGCAGCGCGAAAAACAGCACGGCGCACATCGCGATCCACAATGGGTAGAGCACCCAGAAGCGCCGGCGCACGCGCGTTATCATAGCCGCGCCATGACGCGCGACGAGATTCAGCGGCAGCTCATCGACATTATCCGCAAAGAAAAGGACATTCCTGACGAGAAGCTTTCGCTGGAGACGCCGCTCGCCGATGCAGGAATCGACTCACTCGATGCGCTGACGATCCTTTTCGCCATCGAAGAGCAATTTCACATCTCCATTCCGGATGACAAAGCGAGGGCCATGCGGACGTTGGGGGACATGGTCGACGTGGTTCAGCAACTCGTTCCCGCTGTGGAATGAAATTTCAAATTTCAAATGAAAAATTGAGAAGAGGAGAATTTTTCATTTTTCATTTGCAATTTGAAATTTGAAATTCATGACGCCCTCCCGCGTAGCGATCACCGGCCTCGGCATCATTTCCCCATTCGGCCGTGGCCGTGAGGCCGCGTGCGACGCATTGCGCAACGCTCGCAGCGGCGTGCGTCGCATCGAGAATATCGACACGTCGGAGCTGAATTGCCGAATCGGCGGTGAGGTTCCGGCAGAGGCTCATCGAGGCTCGTTCAAGGGATTCGATCGCTTCAGCCGATTCGCATTGATCGCCGCGGAGGAAGCGGCGGAGCAGGCGAATGTCCGTGGGTCAGTCGACCCCTCTCGTTTCGGCGTCATCATCGGCACAGGCCTGGGCGGCTGCGAGACACTCGACGCCGGATTTCGGCGCGTCTACAAAGACGGCCAATCGCGTGTGCCGCCGACGACAATCCCCTGGTCGATGTATAACGCCGCGGCAAGCGCGGTGTCGGCGCATTTCGGAGCCAAAGGACCTGCGTACACCCCGGTTTCTGCGTGCGCATCGAGTGCACACGCGATTGGGCAGGCCTTTCAATCGATCCGCTCTGGACAAGCGGACGTGATCCTCGCCGGTGGCGCCGATGCCCCGCTCACCTTCGGAATCATTCTCGCGTGGGAATCGATGCGCGTCCTGGCGATCGACAACGAACATCCGGAAGCGGCATGCCGTCCGTTCAGCGCCGATCGAAAAGGCCTGGTGCTCGCCGAAGGTGCGGCAGTGCTCGTACTGGAGTCGTGGGAGCATGCCGGGAAACGCGGCCAGGCGATTCTCGGCGAAATCGTTGGCTTCGGCATCACGAGCGATGCCGGCCATCTCACCGATCCCTCCGCTGATGGCGCCGCTCGGGCGATCCGCATGGCGCTTGGCGATCTGCGTCCAACCGACATTGGCTACATCAACGCACACGGCACGGCGACGCGCGCGAATGACGCGACGGAAACGGCGGCGATCAAATCGGTTTTCGAAGAGCATGCGTACCGAGTACCGGTCAGCTCGACAAAATCGATGCATGGTCATGCGATGGGCGCCAGCGGCGCGATCGAGATCGTCTCGTCACTTGTCGCGTTGAATGACGGCTTCGTTCCGCCGACGATCAACCTTCGGACGTCCGATCCGGCATGCGATCTCGACTATGTTCCGAACGCGCCCCGCGACGCGGGGGTGCCGCTGTTTTTATCGAATTCATTCGGGTTCGGCGGCATGAATGGCGTCGTTGCTGTACGAACAATCCATGGCCTCTGATTTGCTACCATCGGGCTGAGCAAAATGATTGTCGAGAAGAAGCACACCGAGAACTTCACGATTCTCTACGTAGAGGGGCTGATCAAGCTCGGCGAAAGCGCAGAGTTCTTCTCCTCCGCGCTCGAAAACGTCCTGAAGAATGAAAATTCGAACGTGATCGTCGACTTCACGAAGATCGATTACATCGACTCCACCGGCATCGGCGAGCTGGTGGGCTACCTCGGCAAATTCACAACCCAAAATCGAAAGCTGATTCTCGTCAATCCGTCCGAGCGCATCATGAAGCTGCTCAAGCTGGCGAAGCTCGATACGGTGTTCAAGATCTACAACACTGAAGAAGAGGCAATCGCGGCGGAGAGCGGCAGTACCGCGGCATCCGCCTGAGTGCATTCACCACAGAGAGGACGAAGGGGACGGAGATGTCTCCGTGCTCTCCGTCCCCTCTGTGGTGATTTAGACTCGACAAATGGGAACGCTCCTCGCCAAGGTCTATCGCGGCGATCACCTCGAGTCGTTTCACAGCGGATCAATTGCTGTCGTCGACTCGCTCGGACGGCTGCTCGCGTTTGCGGGAGATCCTGCGTTCGTAACCTGCATCCGCTCCGCAGCAAAGCCGTTTCAGGCGCTGCCGCTCCTCGAATACGGCGGCGCAGAGGAGTACGACCTCACCGGCGAAGAGATCGCGATCACGTGTGCATCACATGGCGGCGAGCCGGTGCATGTCTCGACGGCTGCGGCACTCCTGCGCAAGGGGGATTTCGACGAAGAGGATCTTCTCTGCGGCGCGCATGCTCCATACGACGAGAAGGCCTCGGCGGATCTTCGCGCATCGGGCGAGGCGCCATCGCCGCTGCATAACAACTGCTCGGGAAAGCACGCGGGGATGTTGTTAGCGACGAAAGTCATGGACGCTCCGAGCGCGAATTACAATGACCCTCAGCATCCGCTGCAGGGCATCATTCGCTCGACGCTCGCGCATTTCGCGGCGATGGAGGGCAGCGAGATTCCGATGGCCGTCGATGGCTGCGGCGTTCCCGCTTTCTTCATACCGCTGCATCGTGCTGCCTATGCCTATGCTCGCCTCATGGCCACGAGCGAAGGAGCGGCGCGCGGTGCACTCGAGCAATACGCGACGAGCGCAGGACACGTCGTAGAGGCAATGACGGCATTCCCCTATTTCGTCGCCGGCGCGTGGAGCATCACCACGCCTCTCATCGAGGCATTCGCCGGCGACCTGTTGGCGAAGGAAGGCGCGGAAGGCTTTTACGCGATGGCAGCGGCGCCGTCGTTCGCCTCGACATTGACCAATCGACTGAAGCTCGATGATGATTGCGCCCTGGGTATCGCTCTGAAGATCGACGACGGCTCCATGACGCGCGGACGCAACCCCGTCATCCTGAAGACGCTGGAGCTTCTCGGCTTCGACATCGCGGCGAAGCCGGAGCTTCAACGTTACCGTGAGTGGCCGCTGCGGAATGTGGTCGGAACTCTCGTGGGCGAAGTGCGGGCTGAGTTCGAATTGGAGTTTTTATGAAGAGAATTGTTGCCGTTATCCTCACCGCGATCGCGCTGGCCGGCTGCCACACCATCGGTGTCTCGCGGTCGCGCTCAGGTTTTTCCGAAGTGGCGCCGACGGTGGCGGCGGAGATGATTCTCGACAGCCAGCAGGTCGTCGTGCTCGACGTGCGCCCCACAGAGGCCTATCGCGGGCCGGAGGGCCATATCGCCGGCTCGCTGAATGCACCGTTCGACAGCATCGAGCGGCAACTGCCTGAGCTCCTGCCGTATCAGAATCAGACGGTGCTGGTGTACGGCGAGACCTCGACAGACGGCGAAGTGGCGGCAAAGCTTCTCGCCGTCGCCGGCTTTCGCAATGTCGTGCACATCGCCGGCGGTCTGAAAGGTTGGATTGATCGCGGCTATCGAACGGTTAACACGCAGGAATGATGAAAAAGATCGTCCTCGTCACGCTATTTGTTCTCGCAGTCGCTCCCCTTTCCGCAGCTCCGGCAAATCTCGCCGCCCTCGAGGCATACGCGACGAAAGCGTTGACCAAATGCCCCGACTCGAAAATTACCCTCACACCGATCAATCAGCCTGGCCCATCGGGATTCGTTGCTTTTGCGCTGAAGGAAACTTCCAGCGACACAGGCTGTGGCCGCAACACGTTTCTGCTCTATTCCCCTTCTTCGAGCCAGGTGATCATCGGAACGGTGTTCGCGCTGCCCATCGATAATCGCAGCGCGGAGGCGCGCATCTCCGCGACGGCATCGGCGCTTCTAAAAACGAATTTCGCGGTGAGCATCGCCGCGTTTCCACTGCCAGACGGCCTTCACGCGGTTTCGATGATCAAGCCAACGCAGTGGGGACCGTTCTCGTATCACGGGTACCTCGACGCCAGTCAGCGCTTCCTGATCATCGGATCGCGCGGCAACCTGTATGTCGATCCTGGCACGACTCTCGTTGAATCCATCGGAATCGAAAATGCCGTGCGCCGAGGAAATCCGAAGTCGCCGGTGAAGATCATCGAGCTGTCGGATTTCGAGTGTCCGACGTGCGGGCGCGCGCACAAAGACATCGAGCCGCTGATCGCCAAGAATTTGTCGAAGATCGATTACTACCGGCTCGACTTTCCGCTGTACGAAACCCATGAGTGGGCATTTCCCGCCGCCCTAGGCGGCCGGGCAATCGAGAAAGTCGCGG
>QHVY01000084.1:0-9769 GCA_003223695.1 Acidobacteriota bacterium | reverse complement strand
CCGCGATCAAGAAAGCATTGGGACTTCCTGACAGCGTCGCTAAAAGCCCACGCTGATTTTCGCCGCGTAACTGCGCTGCACCGCCTGCGTCGCTTCGATGTCGAACTTCGGAATGAACAGCGACAGCCGCAGGCCGGCCGTGTAGCGATTGATGTTGCCTTGATCGCGAAGCTCGATTGACGGCGTGACGATTCCGCGCGCGTCGGTTCGCATCCGCCCGTATGCGATGTATGGGATCAGCGGGCCGAATCCTTTGCTGAGAAACAGCTCGAGGCCGTAGGTTTTCAATTTCAGAACGTCGACACCGGTGACCGTCGCGTACGAGCCGCGAACCGCGAGCTCCGGTGCAACGAGGGAGCCGCGGATGATCGGAAGATCGAGCGCGCCGCCGTACGTTTTCACGCCGCTGCTGGAAAACTTCGCGTACGACGCAGAGATCGTCCCAGCTCCGAATCCTTTCGACACCACCAGCCTCGGCACCGCGGCGTAGCTGCCGTGCACGAAATCTGAGGTCGCCGGCACCGAGTGCGACCAGTAAGGTGCGTTGGTATCGACCTTCAGCGCCGTCGCCGCGATTCCGATGTCAAATCCGAGGAGTCCGGTCGAGCGCGCGGGCTGCACGGGCGTGGCGAAGATGCCTTGACCGATGAGGCGCGAGAACTTCGCGAACTCTGCCTGCGTGATTTGCGGATTGAACGAAATGTCATCAGCGCAGAGCGGCAGCGCGATTAGAAGAGCTGCGAGATGAGCTCCGAGCTGACGAGAAAACCGGCCGGCGTGAATGCGACGCGGGAACCGTCGCGTTGGAGCCACCCTTCGTTCACGCCATGTTCGATCCATCCGACGGCCTCCTCACCGCAGAGTCGCAGCAGGTCTTCATAGTGTATCCCGCTCGTCTGACGCAGCCGCAGAAACACGAGCTCGTGGCGCCGTTCGTTTTCGGTGAGCTCTTCGCTGAAGTCGCTGACGACGCCGCCGATGTAGCTGTGAATGTCGCGCGTGTTCGCGAATCGGCGCTCGCCGATGAACGAATGCGCGCCGAGGCCGAAGCCGTGATAGTGCTGCCTTCGCCAGTAGCGAAGGTTGTGTCTCGACTCTTCGGCGGGCCGCGCAAAATTGCTGATTTCGTACTGGGCGAACCCAGCGTCTCGAAGCGTCTCCACCATCTCGACATAGAGTCCGCTGATCAACTCTTCGTCCGGCAGGCTCACTACGCCGCTTTCGACTCGGCGCCGCAGCGCAGTGTCCTCGTCGAGGTCCAGCATGTAAATCGAAACGTGACCGATTCCGGTGGCGATCGCTTCATCGAGCGATGAGCGGAACGATTCCGCTGTTTGATTCGGAAGTCCGAGGATCAGGTCGATGCTCGTGCGGATACCGGAGGAGGTCGCGTCATAGATCGCCTCGCGCGCACGTGCGGCGTCGTGAACGCGTCCGATCGGCTGAAGCTCTCGATCGTCAAACGATTGCACGCCGATGCTCAATCGATTTACGCCGAGCGATCGCCAGAATTCGATCGCTTCGGGCGTGACATCCTCCGGATTCGCTTCGAGCGAGAATTCGGCATCGTCAGCGACGTCGAATCCGTTGCGAATCGCGGTAATGACCCTCGCCAGATCTTGCGGCGCCGTCCGCGAGGGCGTACCGCCGCCGAAGAAGATCGTGTCCGCGCCCTCCCCATCCGCCCGCCCCTCGATCTCGCGGATGAGCGCGTCGATGTAGGCGCTCTGAAGAGACAGGTCGGTGCTGATCGCGAATGGGCAATACGCGCAGTGGACGCGGCAGAATGGAAGGTGGACGTAGATGCCAAGGGTCATGAAATTAAGAAGTTCAAATTTCAAATGAAAAATTCAAAATGTGCCCCGAAAGGCAATCATTCTTCATTTTTCATTTGCAATTTGAAATTTGAAATTTCACCTTCCTTTATAATTGCCTAATGTCCGAAGTGCCCCAGGACGCCGTTTCGCGCCGCCCGCGCCTGCTGTGGACCCTGTTGGTTGCCATGGTCGTGGTCGGCCTATTGCCGCTGGTGGTGTCTCACTATTTCCTGATCGGCATCAATCGCGACTCGCTGGAGACGCTGGAGAAGAAATATCTCACCCGCGCGGCGGTGAGCATTGCCACCGATGTGCAGACCCTTCTCGCCAGTAACGTGCAGCAGCTCAACACGATCGGAGCGAGCGTAGTGGCGATGAGGCGGGCGCTGCCGCCAGATACGGACGCGTTCGCCTACATCGATCGTCGCGGCGTCATAGCCTCATACATTCCTCCGGAGAGCGATCTGATTGCCCTCCGAATTGTGAATGCTGCCGGAGAAGGCGCCGAAGCCAAGCTTGCCGGACTCGATGCAGCAGTCATCCAGGAGATGGATCTTGTCCGTCTCGCGGCGATGAGAGGTCAGGTCAGTACCGGCACCTTTCAATATCTCGCCGCGCTGAATCAGCCGGCGGTCGTGATCGCCGTGCCGGTCGTCGACAACGGCAAGGTCATCGGAGTCACGGAGGGTCTCGTGAGTCTGAAGCGCATCACGGGTCACATCCGTGATGTCGGCCGTGGCGACGTCACCGTTTTTCTCGTCGATCGCAACGGCCGCGTCCTGATTCACAGCGAGCCGAGTATCGATGTACAACGTCCAGACTTTTCATCACTAAAAATCGTACAAGAATTCGCCAAGGCGCCGGTCCGGCTCACTGAGTCCTATCCCGAAGCGCGCGGCGGTCAGCCGGTGATGATGCTCGGTACCGTCGCTCCGATCGGACGACCAGAGTGGGGCGTCGTTGTCGAAAAGCCTGAAACGATGGCCTACGCCTCGGTGACCAAGATGGTCCGCGCAACCGTCGAATGGGGATCGATCGCGCTGGCGTTGGCAATCCTCGCGTCGATCCTGTTCGCGTCGGGGATTTCACATCCGATCCGTCTTCTCGCACAGCGCACGCGCGAGATCGCGAAAGGAAATTATCAGCAGCGCGTCGAGCTGAAGACGCACAACGAGATCGGCGAGCTGGCGGACAACTTCAACTCGATGTCCGAGGCGATCGAGGGAGCGATCGAGCGGCTGAAGAAGGCGGCGCACGAGAATAACCTGCTGTTCATCAACTCCGTACGCATGCTCGCCGCTGCGATCGACGCCAAAGATCCGTACACCCGCGGCCACTCCGAACGCGTGGCGCGTTATTCGATGGCCATCGGCAAGAATCTCACCCTTCCCGAACAAGACATGCGCAATCTGCGCGTCAGCGCGCTGCTGCACGACGTGGGAAAGATCGGAATCGACGACCGCATTCTGCGCAAACCGGGAGCGCTCAGCGACGATGAGTTCGAAGTGATGAAGCAGCATCCCGCGAAAGGAGCGGCGATCATGAGCGGCGTCGCGCAACTGATCGACATCATCCCGGGGATGAAGTATCACCACGAGAAGTGGAGCGGCGGCGGCTATCCTGACAACTTGCAAGGCGAGCACATCCCGATGCAGGCTCGCATCATCGCCATCGCCGATACATTCGACGCGATGACGACGAATCGGCCCTATCAGAAGGCCATGGAGCTTTCGTATGTCGTCGACAAGGTGAAAAGCTTCGGAGGATCGCGATTCGATCCGCGCGTCGTCGATGCGTTCGTGCAGGCTGTCAAACGCGGCGACATTGTCATCGAAGAGCAGGTGCGCGGCGCCGCCTAACGTGTCCTTCCACTCCATCCTGCGCGAGATGCTGCAGAGCACCCCGGGTGCGATCGGCGCCGTCTTTCTCGATCAGGAAGGAGAAGCGGTCGAGACCTGGGCCGAAAGCGTCTTCGACATCGGCCCGGAGGGGCTGCGCGCGATCGGCGCGTATGAGGGCATTTTTCTTTCCGATCTCAAACGAGCCAGCGAGCGCATGGCAGCGGGCAAGCTGCAGCGGCTGACGATCGAATTCGAGCACGCGAAGGTTCTCAGTTGCGATCTGAAGGAGGGCTACTATCTCGTTCTGGTAGTCGCGAGCGATGCCAACGAAGGGATTGCCTGGCAGCATCTTCGAGTCTGTCGCGAACGGCTGATCAAAGAACTCTAGTGGAACGCCGTCTGCAGAGATCGTTACCCGTGAAACGCGCCGCGATCGTTGTCATTGCCTTGTTGGTCGTCGCCTGCGGTCGCTCAGCACCGCGCAAGCGCAGCGTACAAAAAGCCTCGGACATTCAGACCATCGACACGACCGAGGCTCAGCCGGCGGCGCTCACGCCGCCTCCGGTGCTGACCGAGGAGGGACCGCCGCCCAAACCGCCCGGCAATGTGCAAACCGCCGACGCTCCCCCGCCGCCCACCCCGCAGGATGAGGCGTTGCGCGCGGCGCTTCCGTTCGCGCCGGCGATTGCCCTCGATCCGGTTGACGGCAGCAAAATCTCGATCCGCGCGAACACAGCGACGACTGAATACAAAGGTCACATCTATTACTTCTCGTCCGAAGGGAACAAGCGAACGTTCTTAGGCAGCCCGGAGCAATACACGAAGGGCGTTTTCGCTCACGGTTAACGTAGGGCCGGCTCTTAGCCGGCCCGGAGCCGCCCGAGAGGCGGCTCTACGTCAGTGTGATCGGAAANNNTTACAGCCGTCTTCGGCTGCTGACTGTCGAAGATGTACACGTCGGTACCGACCTTCGCCACTTTCCACACTTTCTTCATGAGGTCCGACGGCAGCCGGATACAGCCATGCGAAGCGTATTTGCCGAGCGAGTCGGGGTCGTCGGTGCCGTGAATGAAGATGCCCTCGCCGAGCGATAGCGCATACTTCCCCATAACCCCTCGGGTCTGACGTTTTGGCGAATCGGGCGGAGGAATCTTCTCGCCCGCCTCGATGAATGCCCAATCCGGCTTCGTCCAGACTGGATCCTCGATTTTTCGAACGACTTTCAAGTGACCGCGCGGTGTGTGAAAAATCCACATGTCATCACCATGCTCGAGCACGGTTTCCTTGCCCGTCGCTGCCAGGCCGTCAGCGACGAGTTGGCCGTCCTGAAAGAGGTATGCGTGGTTACGAGAAACATCGACTGTGATGACAATCCCCTGACGTGGCGCCTCCGGCGGTAGTCCGTTTGCTGACGGTTGGTCGCACTTTTTGAACTGCCACCAATGGCAATCCGCTCGAAGCTGCGGTACTGCTGAGACCAGACTCGCGATGAGCAGAGCACGCGCGAGCAACGGAAGTTTCGTTTTCAAGGACCCCCTCCCACTCGAATTCACTGCAAATAACAGTGCGAATTCGGCGCCAGTGGGAAGTTGGAACGTTTAGGATGCCGGGAAGTTAGAAGGATGGAATGCGAGTTTTACGCGCGGAGGGAAAGGCCCCGTAGCTCAGGTGGATAGAGCAGCGGTTTCCTAAACCGTTTGTCGGGTGTTCGAGTCACCCCGGGGCCACCAACCTCTAAGCCACTTCACGCTTCTGTCGATCGACAATTTCCGCGAGTGCAGCGCGGGCGGCATCAAAATCGTGCTTCAGGAGAGCGACGCCGATTTTTGTCTTCAAACGCAGCGATTGCTCTGAGCGTTGGTAGGGCAGGCCCGATTCGCTATCGCGTGACCGTGCTACATTCGCCGCCGTGCAGTTGTGGACGGCGTTTTTACACACAGGATGGGTTGGGAAGTCCGTCCTCGGCATCCTTCTGGTGTTCTCGCTAGCCTCGTGGGCTACTATCTTCATCATCTGGCGACGTTTCCGGCGATCGGCGGCGGCATCGAGGCGTTTCACCGCGGCGTTTCGCAAAGCCAAGCGACTCGCCGAAGTTCAGGCGGTGACGTCGGCGACGACGCGGTCATCGCTCGTCGGCCTTTTCAAAGCTGGTTACGCTGAAATTGAAGCGCAACTCGCTCACACCCACGGCGCGCAGACCATCCGGTCGCTCGACAGCGTTGAGCGATCGCTGCTGCGAGCGTCGCGCATCGAGTCGGCGCGCCTCAGTCGCTATCTTCCGCTGCTGGCGACGACTGCCGCCGCGACGCCCTTCATCGGTCTGTTCGGAACGGTTTGGGGCATCATGGATTCGTTCGCGAACATAGGCGCGATGGGAACGACATCGATCACCGCGGTGGCTCCAGGAATCAGCGAGGCGCTGATCAATACCGCAGCGGGCCTCTTCGCCGCGATCCCTGCGCTCCTCGCCTACAACCACTTCGTGCAGCGGCTGCGGCAGGCCCGTGGCGAGATGGAGGATTTCACACTCGAATTTTTGAATTTGACCGAACGGAACTTCATGTAGTTCTTCGTTCCTCGTTGTTCGTTCTTCGAACCCGCGCGAAGAACGAAGAACGAAGAACGACGTCTAACCAACGATGACCTTTCGATTTCGCGACGAAGACGATTATGGCGACATGGCGGAGATCAACGTCACGCCTCTCGTCGACGTCATGCTCGTGCTGCTGATCATCTTCATGGTCACCGCCCCGCTGCTGACGGAGGGACTGACGGTCGCGCTGCCGACGGCCGAGGGAAAGAGTTTCGAGCTGGCGTCGAATAATCCGTCGAAGATTCAGGTAACGGCGAGTGGCGCGGTGTACCTCGACGGCGTCGCCGTGGGTTCGACGAGACTCGACACCACTCTCGGCCCGATGTTGCGCGCGCGGCGCGTCAAGCGGGCGCTGCTCGAGGCGGATAAGGCAGTGCCGTACGGGCGGGTGGTGGCGGTGCTCGACGTGATGAACCGTGCCGGCGTCGAGCAGCTCGGAATGGTCACGCAGCCCTTGGAGAGAAATGGACGATCACGTCGGTGACATCCTTGCGCAACGCGCCAAGCTCGAAAATGGAGCGGGCGTTGCGATTTTTTTCTCAGTCTTGCTTCACGCTGCGGTCACCGCCATCGCCGGTTGGACCGCGTGGCATCACGCGTCATCGGAGCCGACGTCGGTGATGATGATCCGTTTCGCCCAACCGCAGGCGGTGGCGGAGATGCGTGGAGGGCCGCCGTCCCCGGCGGCCATCGCCGCGGAGGACCGCGGCGCTCCACCGCAGCCAAAGCCGAAGCCGATCGAGAAAAAAACCGCGCCTCCATCGCCATTTGGAAAATCGACGAAGAAGCCCGCGGAACCACCACCCCCACCCGCCACCCGCAACCCGCCACCCGCCGCCCCGGCATCGCAGGAGGTTCCCGTCGGCGGCTCCGCGGTGACCGGGCTCGAAGGCGGCGATTTTCCATACACGCTCTACATCGAACGCATGAAGACGCTGATCGGCAGTCACTGGTTGCGGCCGCAGGTTGGCGACTTAACGTCAGGAACCGTCTACTTCACGATCGATCGTGACGGATCGATCCGCGACGCGAGAGTCGAAACGCTTAGCGGCAATGGCTTGTACGACCGTGCCGCGCTTCGGGCTGTTCTCGAAACCTCACCGCTGCCTCCGCTCCCCTTCGGCTATAACGGCACTTACCTCGGCGTTCACCTCAAATTCCGATGAAACGGCTCGCTCTACTGGCTCTCTTCGCAACATCTCTTCACGCGCAAACACAAATCCGTCCGGAGATCACAAAACAGCAGGCGGCGACGATCGTTCGGATCGCTGTTCCGCGGCCGGAGACGACGCTTCCGCTGGACGCGATCGAGGCTCCGTTTTTCGGGCCGTTGACTCGCGATCTCGCGGCCTCGGGAGTATTCGCCATCGCCCCGATCCCGCCGAACATTCCGCCGAATGCGGATCTCGCAAAAGCGGCGGGCGCTGATTTCGTGCTGGCGCTGCGAATCACTCCGGATGCGCAGGACGACATCGTCGAAGCGCGGCTGGTCGATCCCACCGGCGCGACGCAATTCGGGCGTCGGTATCGCGGCACTCCCGCGGCGCTTTCGCGAATGGCGCACATGCTGGCGAACGATCTCGTTCGCGAGATGACCGGCAAGACCGGGATTTTTCTGTCGCAAATCGCCTTCGCCTCGAACCGCAGCGGCTATTACGAAATCTGGCTGATGGATTGGGACGGCTCGAACCAGCGGCAGATCACGAATCACAGGGCGCTGGCGATTCTGCCGAGCTGGTCGCCCGACAACGATCGCATGGTGTATACGCTTTTCAGCGGCGGGCGCAGCGAGATGTACATCATCAATCGCCGCGGCGGAGGACGCATTCACGTGCAAACGGGAGTGGGTCTGAACGTTTCAGCGACGTTCTCACCGATGAGCAATGACATCGCGTTTGTCGGATCGATCGCCGGCAATCCGGACATCTACGTCGTTCGAGATGACAGCACGAATCTGCGGCGGCTGACCACGAGCTATTCGATCGAGTCGACGCCCGAGTGGAGTCCGAACGGCAGACAGATCTCGTTTACGTCAGGCCGCAGCGGCACTCCACAGATTTACCTGATGGATGCGGAGGGCACGAACGTCCAGAGGCTGTCGTTCGAGGGCGAATGGAACGATGACGCGACGTGGTCGCCGAGCGGCGAAGAGGTTGCCTACACATCGCGCGTGAACGGGCGTTTTCAAATTCGAATCGCGAACGTGATCACGAGACAAAGCCGCATCATCGCCGGTGAAGGATCGAACGAGCAGCCGGCGTGGTCGCCCGACGGACGCTGGATCGCATTCCAATCGAACCGCAGCGGACGATGGCAGATCTACCGCATGCGCACCGACGGTACCGATCCGTCGCAACTCACGTTCGCGGGAGAAAACAAAGAGCCAGACTGGTCAAAAAAGTCAGAGTGAGCGAATGCTATGATCGAAACCATGAACAAAGTAGTGAAAGGTTTTTGTGTTGGATTGATTGTGATCGCTGCAGCGCTCGTGCCGGCATGCCGTAGCAAGAAAGCGCCGCCGGCACCGAAGGTCGCGCCCACCGAGACAACGGCTTCTGTGCCGAATGTTCCGACCGTGGCCACAACGACCGAGACGCGGGTGACGAATCCTCCTGACTTCGTGCAGACCCAAACGACGCCGCAGGTGACGGTGGAGCAGCTTCCGACAGATGTGGAAGAGCTGAACCGAGTCGCCGAGCAGCGCGGATACCTGCAGGACGCGTTCTATGCATACGACGAATCGACGCTGACACCGGACGCGCAAGCCGCGCTCACCGCGTCGGCAACGTGGCTCAAACAAAATTCGCAATACAACATGCTGATCGAGGGCCACTGTGACGAGCGCGGCACCGAGCAGTACAACCTTGCCCTCGGCGATCGGCGCGCGAACTCCGCGAAGGAATACATCGTCGCCCTCGGCATCGATGCGAATCGCATCCGCACCGTCAGCTACGGTGAGGAGCGCCCATTCGATCCCGGACACGATGAAGCTGCGTGGGCGAAGAATCGCCGCGCGCATCTGGTGATTGTCGGCAAATGAGAAGACTGCTGCCGCTCGCTCTCATTCTTCTTGGTGGCTGTGCCACATCGTCGGATGTGCAGAAGCTCCAAAGTCAGATCACCGAACTTCAGGATCAGCTCGCGCAAGTCAAGCGAACCGCCGCCGGAAAAGAAGAAGTGCAAAACGTCAATCAGCGCATTGCCGATCAGACGCAGCAGCTTCTGAAATCAAATGCCACGCTGATTGCCAAGGTCGACCAGATCGAAGAGCGCGCGAGCAACACGCAGGGAACGATCGAGCAGACAAATTACCGCCTCGATCAAATGGCGCAGCAGCTCACGCAGTCGCAGCACGACATCGAGGATTTGAAAGCCGCGGTCGCCCGCGCCACCGCCCCCGCTGCTGCCGCCGCTTCCACCACCACCCCCCAGCCGCTGATGACCGAAGTGAACGTACCGGCGCCCGCTCCGTCGAATGAGAATCCGATGGAGGTCTACCAGGCGGCGTATCGCGATTA
>QHVY01000495.1 GCA_003223695.1 Acidobacteriota bacterium | reverse complement strand
CAATGCCATTCGCGTTCACGGCGAATACATCTCGCGCGTCGACTCATTTCGCAGTCCCGACAGGCCGCCGCTCTGGCGGCTGATCGATCGTTTCTTCATCAAGCAGTACGAATCGCCGGGGCTGAGCATCGCCACGTCGGTGTTCGTGCTGATCTCCATCATCGGAGCGATTCGCGCGCGCGACCGCTCGATGCTCTTCAACGCGGCGACGTTCGGGCCATTCGCCATCGCCGCATGGCTGATGCTCGATCGCTACAGCGTCAGTCGCTTCTCGATCGGCTACGCGCCGATGTTCGCGATTTTTGCTGCGGATGGGATTGCGAACGTGGCGCGGGCTCTTAGCCCGCGCGGACGGGCTGAGAGCCCGTCCCACATCGAATCAATCCTCGGCGGCGCGCTCATCATCGGCTTCATCATTTACACGTGGCCGGCGCTGGTCATCGCCCGCACGACCGTCGCGCCGCGGGTTCTCGGCGTCCAGGCCGTGCAGCAGCACCTCGATCCGCTGCGCACGGACCTCTACGTCGCCTTGATGAACGCGCGCTGCCTCTGACTGTTCCCGCGCGCACGCCGTATCTACTGACAGAGATCGATCACACGCAGCCGGCGGGATGGGTCTTCCAGCGCGATCGCGGGCCGCTGTGGAACATCGCCCGGCGGCATTATTTCGAGGTTGCGCTCGAACCGCTGCCGCAGCTTCCGCAATTCATCAGCGGCTGGTATCCGGCAGAGGGGAACGGCCCCGAGGAGCGGCGGTGGATGGGCGGGCGATCGGTGACGATCCTGCCGCGAAGCAGCGGCATCACGAAGCTGCGGATTCAATTCGATGTGCCCGACGAGTTGATCTCATCGCCGCCGGTGATCACGTTCCAGTTGAACGGCGCGGTGATCGATCGATTCAAACCGGTGGAGTCGCATCTCGTGCGCGAATACGAGGTGATGCCCGGAGCGGCGCAGAACACGCTGGAGATCACGACCGATCGCACGCTCGCACATTCGTCGAGCGAACGCCGCGACCTCGGTCTTCTCGTGCGCTTTCTCTCGTGGGGAAAGGAAGATTGATATGAAACGATTTGCGTTGCTGCTGTTGCTGGTCACTGCTTGCTCGACGACTGGATCAAATCTCGAAGGTCCGCCGGCGTACGAGCCGCCGAGGACGGCGGCTCCTCCACAGGAGACGCGCTTCATGCCGGTCGATTTCGACGCTGCCGCCGGCAAGCTGATGATGCGCATCAATCATCTCGGCGACGAATTCCTCTACGTCGTCTCACTGCCAGCGGGTGTGGGATCGAATCCGATCGGCCTCGATCGCGGCGAAATGGGGGAGACGCACCTCGTTCGCTTCGAGCGTGTCGGCCCCAAGGTCCTGCTCGTCGAAGAGAACACACGCTTTCGCGCGCTGAGCAATGATCCGAACGAGCGCCGCGCGGTCGAAGACTCGTTCGCTCGCTCGGTGCTCTGGGGATTTAAAGTCGAGAAGAGCGAAGGTGACGTCGTGACCGTCGACGCCACCGATTTCTTTCTGAGCGATCAGCATGGCGTCGCCGATCGGTTGCGCGCGACGCAGCAGGGCAACTACAGCGTGGATCGAAATCGGAGCGCGATTTTTCTCCCGCGCACGAGGTCCTTTCCGAAGAACAGCGAGGTCGAAGCGATCCTGACGCTCGAGACGCACGATCATCCGGGCGCGCTGGTCAGCGGCGTCGCTCCGACTCCGCAGCTCGTCACCGTGCGCGAGCACCATTCGCTGATTGAGCTGCCGTCGGCGGGCTATACACCACGCAAGGTCGATCCGCGTGTTGGTCTATTCGGCGTGGAGTTCAACGACTACGCGAGTCCCTTCACCGGACCGGTTGAAAAGCGCTGGATTGCGCGACATCGTTTGATCAAGAAGGATCCAAATGCACCAATTTCAGAACCTGTCGAACCACTCGTCTACTACGTCGACAACGGCGTTCCCGAACCGATCCGCAGCGCGCTTCTCGAGGGCGCATCGTGGTGGAACGCGGCGTTCGAAGCCGCCGGTTTCCGCAATGCGTTTCAGGTAAAGGTGTTGCCCTCCGACGCCGACCCGATGGATGTCCGCTACAACATGATCAACTGGGTGCATCGCTCGACGCGCGGCTGGTCGTACGGCGAATCGGTGATCGATCCGCGCACCGGCGAAATCATCAAAGGCAATGTGCGGCTCGGATCGCTGCGCATCCGTCAGGACGTGCTGATCGGAAACGGTCTGATTCCACAATACGAAGAGCTGGACGATCGAGCGCTGTCGGAGCTCGATGCCGCAACGTCGCCATCGATGTTGGCCCTCGCGCGCATTCGTCAGCTTGCCGCTCACGAGACCGGCCACACGCTCGGACTCGATCACAACATGGCCGCGAGCAGTCACGATCGCGCATCGGTGATGGACTATCCCGCGCCGCTCGTGAAGATCACGAATGGCAAGCTCGATCTTTCCGACGCGTATGCGAAAGGAGTTGGAACGTACGATGTTTTCGCGATCCGCTACGCATACACGCAATTTGCGCCGGGCGCGAACGAGGATGCGGAGCTCGATCGCATCGTTCGCAGCTCGGACATCTTATTCATCAAAGACCAGGCGCGTCGGTGTGGGACAGTCCGGGTGATCCAGTGAATATGCTTCGCCACGAGATCGAGGTGCGTCGCATCGCGCTCGACCAATTCGGATTGCGCAATCTCGCTCTCGGCGAGCCGCTGTCGTCTCTCGAAGAAATTCTCGTGCCTCTGTACCTGCATCATCGATATCAGCTCGAAGCGGCTGCAAAATCGATTGGCGGCGTCTACTACACGTATGCCGTGAAGGAGCACGGCGCGATTTTTCCGCCGCTCATTCGGCAGATCGTGCCGGCGGATCGGCAGCGCGAGGCGATGGAGCTCGTGATGTCAACGCTCGATCCGCCGTTCCTGCAGATTCCTCAGCGCATCATCGATCTGATTCCGCCGAAGGCCTTCGGGTACGAGCGCGGGACGGCGGAGTTGTTCGAGCATCGCACCACGCCGGCTTTTGATCCGATCTCCGCCGCCCTTGCATCGGCAGACATCACGTTAGGCGCGCTCCTCGATTCGCGCCGAGCCGCACGCATGGAGGAGTTCCACGTCGAGAACGCGCAATATCCCGGCTTCACCGAATTGCTCGATCGGCTCA
>QHVY01000083.1:4523-15554 GCA_003223695.1 Acidobacteriota bacterium | reverse complement strand
ATGAGCGATGCGATCACCCTTCGCTCGTTCCGCAAATCATTTTCGGTGCGAACGAAAGCGGATCGAACGCCTGTCTCCGACGTCGACGAGGCCGTGGAGCAGGCGATCCGCGATCGCCTCGATCGCGAGCGTCCGGAAGATTCGATCGTCGGCGAGGAATTCGGCAAGCGCGGCGATTCGTCGCGCCGCTGGATCATCGATCCCATCGACGCCACGCGTAATTACATCCGCGGGATTCCGATATTCGCGACGTTGATCGCTCTCGACGATGTGCTCGGAGTGGTCTCGGCGCCGGCGCTGAGTCGCCGCTGGTGGGCCGTTCGAGGCGAGGGAGCGATGTGCGACGGTCATCCGATTCGGGTCTCATCCGTCGGCAGTTTCGAAGATGCGCAGCTCGGCTACGACAGCATCACCGATTTCCCGGCCGCCGAGAAGTTTTTGACTCTTCTCCGCCGCTGCGGCCGCGCTCGCGGTTTCGGCGACTTTTGGATTCATATGCTCGTGGCTGAGGGGGCGATCGAGATCGCGGCGGAGCCGCAGGTGGCGTGGTGGGACATGGCCGCGGTGCAGGTGATCGTCGAGGAAGCCGGCGGGCGATTCACCACGTTCACCGGCCAGGCGCGTTCCGACGGAGGAAGCGCGATCTCCTCGAACGGGCTGTTGCATGACGAAGTCCTGGCGGCGCTGCGGTGAGCGAGCTGGTCATGGTAGTCCGCACCGCCGATGTGCGGCCGTATTTGAACTCGCGTTTGATCCGCGATCATGCGCGACCGATTCTCGATCTGATCTCGACGAAGCATCTCTTCATCGATCGTCCGCTCGCCGAGGTTTCCCCCGAGTTCCGGCAGATCATTCCGTACGTGATCATTCGAAATGGCGAGCACTACTTCGTGTTGAAACGGACGACCAAGCAGACAGAGGCGAGACTTCATCACAAGCTGTCGCTCGGAATCGGCGGCCACGTCAATCCCGGGCACTCGCTGCTCGAAGGGTTGCAGAAGGAGCTGGATGAAGAAGTGGATATTCGCGCGAATTACGAAATGGAATTCATCGGCATGATCAACGACGACACCACCGACGTCGGCCGCGTTCACCTCGGCGCCGCCTATCTGCTCGACGTTTCGACGCGCGACGTGGCAATCAAGGAGACCGAGAAAATGATCGGGCAATGGATGTCGCGCGCAGCGATTCACGAATCGCGAGCCGCGCTGGAGTCGTGGTCGCAGATTCTTTATGACGACTTTATTGTGTCATTCCGAGCCGCGTAGACGGCGAGGAACCCCCTTCGCACTTGCGGCGGCGGTTCTAATCGGGGGATCCCTCGCTGCGCTCGGGATGACACGCGGCGAACTCGCCCTCATCCTCCTCGGTACCGGCAATCCGCGGCCGAATCCCGATCGCGCCGGAGCGGCGACGGCGATCGTGGCTGGCGGCAAATGGTTTCTCGTCGATGCGGGCCGCGGGGCGACGATGCGCATTGCGGCGACGCAGTTGAAGTACGAGAACCTGCGCGGCGTGTTCATCACCCATCTGCATTCCGATCACACAGCGGGTCTGCCGGATCTGTTCACCACGTCCTGGCAGTTCGGCCGCAAATCAACTCCGCTGCCGCTTTACGGTCCCGCGGGCATCAAGCAGCTCGCCGACGCGATGCTGCAATTTTTTGCGTATGACATTCACATCCGGCGCGATCTCGTCGAGAAGCATCCTGCCGCGGGCGCGACGATCGACACGCACATTGTGCAGGAAGGTGTGGTTTACGACGATGGCCGCGTTCGCGTGACCGCGTTCAAGGAAGAGCATGCGCCAGTCGAGCCGGCGTTCGGATATCGATTCGATTCCAGTGGGCATTCGATCGTCATCACCGGCGATACGCGGCCGAACGCGAATCTGATCCGCTACGCGAAGGGTGCGGACATCCTGGTAAGCGAGGCGTATCTGCCGGGCTTTTTCTACACCGTCGATACGCCAGAAGTGGCGGCGAAGCTCAGCGCGTATCACACGCGCGCCGATCAAGCCGGCGAGGTTGCCGCCGCGGCAGGCGTGAAGACCCTGGTGCTCACACATCTGATGCCGCCCGCCTCGGATGCGATGTTCATCGCAAACGCACGGAAAACATTCCACGGCAAGATTATCGTTGGCCGCGATCTGAAAACAATAACATTAAATGGTGATAATAATGCATCACATCATTAGCGACATGTTCACGCTCTCCCTCCCCATCGCCGAGAAGATTCTTCGGCCGATTCTGGTCTACGTCTTTCTCGTGCTTCTCCTGCGCGTGTTCGGCAAACGCGAGCTCGCGCAGCTCAATCCATTCGATCTCGTGGTGCTGCTATCGCTGGCGAACACCGTGCAGAACGCGATCATCGGCAACGACAACTCTGTCGCCGGCGGATTCATCGGGGCGTTCAGCCTGGTCTTGACGAACTATCTCGTCGTCCGGTTTCTTTTTCGCCATCGGCGCCTCGATCAGATCATCGAGGGACGTTCCGCGGTCCTGATTCGCGACGGCTGCGCTTGCAAAGACGAGCTGGCCAAGGAAATGATCACCGTCCACGAATTGCAGACGGTAGTGCGACGCCAGGGATTCACCGGAATCCACGAAGTCGACACCTGCGTCCTGGAGCCCGGCGGTACTTTCGTCATGAAGCGGAAAGTTCCGTCGGACGAAGAGCAGAAGCACACGGAACTGGTCAGTGGTCTCGACGAGATTCGCGACCAGTTGCGCCGCTTAGAGGAGAAACTGGCGTAACTTCGTCGGGTCCGCGCTCGGTGCCCTCGATGACCGGGCGCTCCTCGACGTGCATGCCGCCGCCGAATGTGCCGCCGCCAGTGGTGCCGAACACTCCCCCTTCGCCTTCCTTGACGCCGTACTCGCCCGGGCCGCTCTGCACCGCTTCGTCATAGCCGGCGTTTGTCGGATCTTCTTTTTCCTCCGGAGGAGTGGCCCCTTCGGCGGTGTAATCGATATCGTCCTCGTTCGCCATAATGAGCTTCAGTGCAAACGCCGCTCCCGATCGATCCGCACGTCGCCGAAATCGTTGAGCATGTGCGAGAACAGGGCACGGCGGTGATCGTCGCGCCGCCAGGATCGGGCAAGACCACTCGCGTACCGCCGGCCCTCACCGCCATCGGCAAAACGATCCTGCTGCAGCCGCGACGCGTCGCCGCTCGCGCAATCACGCGCAGGATCGCGCACGAGCGCGGATGGCGAGTGGGCGAAGAAGTCGGCTGGCAAATTCGATTCGAGCGCCGCTTCTCGGCGCGAACGAAGCTTCTCGTGGCGACCGAGGGAATTCTCACGGCGCGATTGCAAAGCGATCCGCTCCTCAGCGATTTTCGCGTGGTGGTCCTCGACGAATTTCACGAGCGAAGCATTCACGCCGATCTGGCCATCGCCCTTGCCAAGCAGGCGGCGGTGGCGCGCGGTGGCGACCTGGCGATCGTGGTGATGTCGGCGACGCTCGATGCCGGTCCGTTAGCGCGCTTCCTTGGCGCGAAAGTTTTCAACATCGCTGCACGAATGTTTCCGATCGAGATCGAGTACTCACCGAAAGCATCACTCCGCGAGGTGATCCCGCCGACCGGCGATGTTCTCGTCTTTCTGCCCGGGGCACGCGAGATCAACCGCGCGGCCGCGGAGCTTCGAGACCTAGAGACGCTTCCGCTTCACGGCACGCTGGACGTCGACGCACAAGAGCGCGCGCTCGCGCCGGCGTCGAAGCGCAAGATCATCCTGGCGACGAACATCGCTGAGACTTCGCTCACCGTCGAAGGCCTGACGACGGTGATCGATACCGGATTGCACAAGGTCCTGCGCTTCGATCCTGAGACGGCGATCGATCACCTCGTGCTCGAACGAATCAGCGCCGACTCCGCTGAGCAGCGGGCCGGGCGGGCGGGGCGGACGGCGCCCGGTCGCGCCATTCGGCTGTGGGATGAGCGCGACATTCTGCGCCAACACCGCGAGCCGGAAGTGCGCCGCGTCGATCTCGCGCCGGCGGTGCTCGACATCATCGCCTGGGGCGGCGATCCGGAAACATTCGAATGGTTCGAGCGGCCGCCTGAGGATCGCATCGAAGCCGCGGTGAGCCTGCTCGCGCAGCTCGGCGACCTAACAGCGCTCTCCCGATGGCCTCTCCATCCTCGGCTCGCTCGGATGATCATCGCTGCGCGCGGCTCCGATGAGATCGTCGAGATCTGCGCGCAGTTGAGCGGCGATGATCCGCGCGAGCTTTCCTCGATCGCCCGCCATTCGTTAGGATCAAAATATAGTCAACATATTGACGATGCGACGTTCCGCCGCGCGCTCCTCGCCGGGTATCCAGATCGCGTGGCCATGCGGCGCGAGCCGAAGTCGCCGCGCGTTCTGCTCTCCTCCGGTACTGGCGCGACGATCGCGCGCGAGATCGACGATGGCCGCGGAGAGTTTCTCGTCGCGCTCGACATTCAGGGCGACATCATCCGAATGGCCCGTCCGATCGAACGCGACTGGCTCGAGCCGACGCGACGCGAAAAGGTGCAGGAGGGCGACCGCATCGTGGAGCGTTGGTTTTATGGAGCGCTGCCGCTGCACGAGCAGACAATCGGTCGCCTCCCGAAGCCGAAAGAGAAACCGAAACCGATACAAACAATCACCCTTCCAAGCGGGCGTAAGGCCAAACTCGATTTCCGCGAAGACGGCAGCGTTGTCGCCTCCGTGAAGCTCCAGGAGCTCTTCGGCCTCGCCGACTCGCCGCGTGTGGGACCGAATCAGACACCGGTGACCTTCGAGCTCCTCGCACCGAATGGACGTCCGGTGCAGACAACGCGCGATCTCCACAACTTCTGGCAGAACATGTATCCGCAGGTGCGCAAAGAATTGCGCCGCCGCTATCCGAAGCACGCGTGGCCCGAGGATCCGTGGACGAGAAGGTAGCGGGATGCGGGTTGAGGGTTGCGGGTAGCGGGCCCACAACCTGAAGACGATCGTTTACCGCACCCGCGCAATGACCTGCTCAATCAGGTCGGCGTCGCCGGTTTCCATCGCCGCTTCGATTTCTAACGACTCGATGTCCTTGAAAATCGTGGCCACGGCGGCGATGCGTCCGCCGCGACGATAAGCGATCAGGGCGCTGTGATCGTCGAGCGAGCCGCGCACTTCGTACTGATCCCATCCGAAGGCGTTGCCGACGTAATTGATGGTCACGTCGTAATGAGCGCTCCAGAAGAATGGCGGATTCGTATACGGCTGCCGCTGCCCGATCATGTTTCGGGCCGCTGCTTGCCCCTGCTGCTCGGCGACGACCCAATGCTCGACGCGAATCGTGTTACCGGTAAAGCGATCGGGAAATCGCGCGACATCCCCGGCAGCGTAGATGCCTGGCGCGCTCGTTTCGAGGCGAGCTGCGTGTTCGGCCGCACGCCGGCGCCGATCACGACGAAGTTGGATGTTAGGCGGTCGCCGTTGGCCGTAACCACGGCATCGCGATCAATGGACTTGACTCCAGTGCCGAGGAAAAAGCGGACGCCATGAGATTCGTGGAGGCGCTGCACGAAACGGCCGACATCGTCGCCCATGATGCGCGCGAGCGGGATGTCCTCGGGCGCGACGACCGACACGTCGACATTTCGGGCGCGAAGCGACGCAGCGACTTCCAGTCCGATGAAGCCGGCGCCGACGATGACCGCGCTCTTTCCCGCCTGAGCGGCGGCGATGATCGAACGGCTGTTCGCCGATGTCCGCAGATAATGCACGTGCGGCTGATCGCTGCCGGGGATCGGCAGACGAATAGGATCGGCGCCGGTGGCGATGAGAATCGCATCGAACGATCGCGTCGAGCCGTCGTCGAGGGTGAGCGTCTTCGTCGGCGCATCGAGTTTCGTGACCCGGCGATGTACGAAATCAATACCGTCGGCGATGGGCAGCGGCAGCCATTCTTCGGGCGCGCTGCCGGCGAGATATTCTTTCGAAAGGTTGGGGCGATCGACGGGATCTTCGGGCCCGAACATCGCGATCGATCCCGTGAAGCCTCGCCGCCGCAGCATGTCGGCGGCGGCATTTCCTGCCGCGCCAGCGCCGACGATGGCGATGCGTGTAGGGACTGCTTTCAGGCCGCCCGGCGGGCTGAAGCCCGCCGCTACACCTTTACCTTTCACCCGAATGCGATCGCCGACCTCGACGTCGTAGACCGGCTCCGGAAGCAGCGCCGGCGCGCGAATCGGCTCGCCCGTGCGCAAATCGAAACAGGCGTGATGCCACGGGCAGTGAATCGTGTCGCCGACGACGAGCCCCTCGCCGAGCGGACCGCCATAGTGCGTGCACGCTGCGCCGATGGCGAAAACATCTCTCCCTCGACGCACCAGTAGCACGGCCTCGCCATCGACATGACCAACGAGCGTGCCGCCATCCGGCAAATCTTTGCTGGCAATTCCAGCTTTGAGATCCGGGCCCGTCACACTACTGCGTCTTCTCCTTCTTGATCTCGCCCTGGATATCTTTCTTCGACTTCGCAGCCTCGATGTTCACCGTGATATCGACGTCATCGCTGAGCAGCGTGCCTCCGTTGTCGAGCATCTTGTTCCAGTTGATGCCGTAGTCCTTGCGGTTGAGCGTGACCCGCGCTGCAAAGCCGGCGCGCTCGCCACCCCAGGGATCCTTGATGAATCCGAGAAACTCGACAGGAAGCGTGATGGTCTTCGTCACGCCGTGCATTGTGAACGTGCCGGTCACGTCGTACGTGTCTTTCTTTCCCGACGCTTTGATGCTCGTGCTCTTGAAGGTGATCTCCGGAAATTTCTCCACTTCGAAAAAGTTCGCGCCGCGAAGGTCTTTGTCACGATTTTCGACGCCGGTGTTGATCGACGCGCTCTTGATGTTGAACTCGACTGAAGACGCGGTAGGGTTGGCGCGGTCAACGCTGATCGTTCCGCTGAAATTGTCGAATTTGCCGCTGACGCGGCTCACCAGATGGCGGACCTGGAAGTCGGCCTCCGAATGATTTTTGTCGACGACGAACGGCTCGGCAGCGAATGCGCTGGCGGCGACCAGAACGGCGGCGACAGTGTTGAGAATGAATTTCATGGATGCTCCTCCTTTTTTTGAAGCGATTCGCGGACGTGATCCAGGGAACGGACCAGCCGCGCCAGCTCCAGGTTGTTGACGGATTGAAAGGCTTCGTCGGTGGCATGGCGAACGGGCTCGTCGAGCGTCGCGAGCAGGTTGCGTCCGGTGGGAGTGATCCGGCAGTAGACGCATCGCAAATCTTCCGATTCGCGGCGCCGCTCGACGAGCTTCTTCGTTTCCAGGCGGTCGAGAAGACGGGTGATTCCGGGTGCTTGCTCGATCATGCGTGAGGCGATCTCCAGAGTCGGCAGGCCCTCGGCACCGGCGCCGCGCAGGATTCGCAGCACGTTGTACTGCTGGCCGGTGATTCCGGAGTGCGCGATGACGCTGTCGAGGTGCCGGTTCACGATCTCGGCTGTGCGCAGAAGGGTGACCGCCGCTTCCTGAGCCTTGGATGGAAACGGCTTCCGCTGTTTCAGCTCCTCGACGATCGTGGCCATTGCGTGCGGCACGCTAGCCGCGAATTACTTGACTAGTCAAGTAAATGATCTGTGAACAGCTCTTTGACAAATACGAACGTTCGTACTATTTTGTGGAATGGAGGTGCTCCATGGACATCAACCCGAAATTCACCTGGTTCAGCCCCGTCCATTTCGACGAGCTCGATCCCATGCAGATGCTTCACAACTCCCGCTTTCCTGCGCACATCGAGCGCGCCATCATCGCCTGGTACGGTGCGAATGGCAGCTCGTGGCAACTCGACGCCGACCAGAATCCTGATCAGTTCCACGTCGTTCGCGAGCTGCGCATCGAATATCTCAACCCCGTTCTCGGTCCTGGCTCCATGCGCATCGACATCTGGGTCGAGCGCATCGGCACAACCAGTTGCGTCTACGGCTTCCTGTGCTCCAGTGCCGACGGCAACGTGCCATACGCCCGCGGCGAGCGGACAGTCGTGAAAATTGATCCAGCCTCGCACCGCCCCGCGCCGTGGACCGATGCTTTCCGCAGCGTCCACAGCGAGCTGTTGAAGGACCTGCGGGCTTACGCATGAAAGGCGAACGCACACGCCAGAGCATCCTCGAGCGCGCCGTCGACATCGCCTCGCTCGAGGGATTGGAAGGTCTGACGATCGGCCGGCTCGCCAAGGAGCTGCAGATGTCGAAGAGCGGACTGTTTGCGCACTTCGGATCGAAGGAAGACTTGCAGCTCGCGGCGATCGAGTCGGCGCGCGTTCGATTCGTTGACGAGGTGCTCCGTCCTGCGCTTGGTGCGCCGCGAGGTTACCCGCGGCTGATGGCCATCTGCCGCGCCTGGCTGAATTACGTCGGCCGCGGCGTTTTCCCCGGCGGCTGCTTCTTCGCTGCCGCATCCTTCGAGTTCGACGGACGTCCGGGCGCTGTTCGCGACGCAATCGCGTCAGCAATGGATCAATGGGTCATCGCTCTGGAAAAGGCGGTCCGCCTCGCGAAAGAAGAGGGTCACCTCGATCCGCGCACCGATCCGGCACAGATTGCCTTCGAGCTCAACGCGCTCTTTTTCGGCGCGAACTTCGCCAGTCAGCTTCGCAACGATCCGAGCGCGATTCGCCGGGCCGAGAAAGCGATCGAGCAGCGGCTCGAGTCGTTGCGCGTCAAACGGTCTCGCACGCGGCCGCACGTACGCCGGAAAACCGCCTGATCGCGTCGTCACGATCGGCTTGACTGCGAAATGCGCCGGCGATCGTCGAACCCGATCCGCTCATCGCCGCCCACGCCGCCCCTTCTTCGTAAAGGCGAGTCTTCAGCGCGTGCAGATGGGGAAACTTTGCGAATACCGGCTCCTCGAAATCGTTGATCAGCTCTGTCGCGTGATCGAGCAGGTTGTCGTCGATCATCGCGCGAAGGCGCTGCAGGCCGAGCGGCGGCGAAAAGCGGCGCAGTATCGCGTACGCCTGCGCGGTCAGCACGCGCTCTTCCGGAAACAGCAGCAGAAGCGGAACGGGCGCCACTCGCGGCAATGCTTCGATCTTTTCTCCGCGACCCGTGGCGTACGCGGTCCCGCCATGGAGAAAAAACGGGACGTCAGAGCCAAGCGACAGCGCAATTTGCGGATCTTTTCGATTGAACGCGCTCAGGATCGCCGCCGCGTCCGACGATCCCCCACCCAACCCCCCGCCCGCCGGAATCCGCTTTTCGAGATGAATGCGCGCCGTTGCGCCGATGGCCCGCGCCGCGCGGATCACGAGATTCGTGTCGTCGGTCGGAATGGATGGATCACTGCACGTCAACGTCAGCCGGTCGGATTTCTCGATCGTCAGCAGGTCGTGCAGCGAAATCGTTTGAAAGAGCGTCTCAATGTCGTGGTAGCCGTCAGCGCGCTTGCCGATCACCCGAAGCGACCAGTTGATCTTCGCGTGCGCGGCAACCTGCATCGCGCAGGATCGTACACGTTCGCGAGCTTCCTAGCCCTGCGCGAGCGGGGGGAGGGACTTCGCGCTCACCGAAGGAAGCTCGCAATCGACGCAATCGAGAAGACGGAACTCGCCCGAGATCCCTCGCCCGCGTTAATGATCTGTAGGGCACGGCTGCGCCGTGCCGCACTCTGGAGTTCGGCAGGCCGCAGGCCTGCCCTACAAGGCGTCGGAATGCAATTTACATTTCTGGCAGCACGCAGCAGCGGTAACCGCGCGGAATGTCGGGCGCCTTTACAGCCTCGGCATCGACGTAGCTGTCGAGATGCTCGATCTCGACGTGCTGACCTTCGCGATCGATTGCCACGATTTTCGGCGGATACGCACTGGGCTCGTAGTTTACGGTTACATCAGAAAGACGCACGCTCTGAATGCCCGCGGGTGCGTACGTGATGTCGTTCACTCCCGCGGCAGGCAATCCGATCAGCAGCATCGGCAGCTCACTACTGCCGAATGCGGCGAGGCTGCCGCCGAGATCGGAAGCCTTTCCGCGCCACGCGGTCGATTGGAAGTCATTCAGAAAAATCACCTGATCAGCGTCGACGTAAAGCCTCGCACCTGTGGTGCCCAGCGGTGTGTACACGATCATCAGCATGCGTCCAGCGGAGTCGACATGCAGTTGACCGCGGCCAGAGATCTGCGGCAGACGCACTCGAATGAGACTTCGTTCGCCGCGAAATTCCGATCGGCGCAACGCGAGCTGCTGTGCAGCCTCGGCCGGATTGGTGGAAGTCAGCGGCGCCAGCGGCTCGGCGTTCGGAGGCCGAGTTGTCCGGCAGGCTGCGAGCAGGAACAGGACAACGACTGCTGTGCGGCGCATCAACGCTGCGCTGCGGCCTGCAGTCTCTCGAGCTCCGCGATTTTCAATCGCAGCTTTGCTTCGTCCTTCGGCTCAGGCTCGAACGTGAGCGCCTCGCGATAGAGATCGAGTGCGCGGTGAACTTCGCCGCGTTTCGCGAGGACGTCGCCGAGATGCTCGTGGACAGTCGCATCGCGCGGGAGAAGATGCGCCGCATCCGTCAGATACTTCTCGGCCAGTTCGAGTTTGCCCTGGCGGAAATAGACCCAACCGAGCGAGTCGATATAGGCACCATTCCGCGGCTCCTGCTTGACCGCGCGGCCGAGCATGTCTGCAGCGCGTTCGAGATTGACGCCTTTCTCCGCCCACATGTATCCGAGGTAGTTGAGCGTCGCAGCGTGTTCAGGATGTTTTTCCAGGATGCCAAGGAAAACGCGCTCGGCGGCTTTCGTGTCGCCCGATCGCTCGAACGCCGACCCGAGCTCGAATTGCAGATCGAGTTCGTCAGGTGATTTCTTGATCGCATCCTGCAGCATCGCCATGGCCAGCGGATACTGTTCGGTTTGGATGTAGGCCTCAGCGGTGGCGATCGTGTTCTTCGCGCCGAACTTCGATTGCGTTGCTGCGGCGAGCTTCGCCCGATCGACCGCACCGGCGCGGAGAAGCATCTCAACATAGCGCGCATTCACGAACGGATCGGCTGCGAAATTGTCGACCAGCGGCTGCAGCAGC
>QHVY01000083.1:0-4518 GCA_003223695.1 Acidobacteriota bacterium | reverse complement strand
TCGCCTGCGTATTCGGCTTGTCGCGGAAGATCAGAACCGGTTTCGCATCATCGATCGCCGCCTGATAGTTGCCCTTTTGCAGCTCGATGTACGCGAGCTGTGTTTTCGCGAGGACCTGCAGGTTGTCCGGCAGATCCGCGGTGCCCATCAACAGATTGAATGTCTTCGCGGCCTCGTCGAGTTTGCGTTGCCCGATCTGACTCAGTCCGTAGCTCGCGAGCACTTCCGGATCGGCAGGATTCTTCTCCAGCAGCCCGCGGTAGATCTTGTCCGCGTCCGCGTATTGCTCGAGATCATTCAGCGCCTCGGCAAGATAGAACTGCGATCGCGTATCTTTCGGATCCGCCTGAACCAGCGACTTGAAAGCGGCGCGCGCTTTCTCGGCCATGCCGCCGCGCAGATAGAAAAATGCCTGCTGCCGCTGCAGATCGAGATTCATCGGATCGTCGTTGATCAGCGGCTGCATGATCTCGGCGGCTTTCTGCCAGTCGTTTTCTTTCTGATAGATGTCGATGAGTTGCAGGATCGCCGGGCCGAAGGTCGGATCGACCTCCACCGCGCGCTCGAGATATTGCCTCGACTCATCTCCGCGCCCGAGCTTCGTGAGTACCTGCGCGTACGCGTAGTTGAGCTGCCGCTGATCGGGAGCGCGCTCCAGCAGCGACGCGAGCACCTTTTCCGCATCTGCTGTGCGGCCGGTGGTCAGAAGAATCTGGGCCACGCCCATGCCGGTGCCGATGTCATCGGGATTCAATTTGTACGCGGCCTGAAGATGGGACAGCGCTTCGTCGACTTTCGCGCGGTCGGTGCCTGCCCGATCGAGGAGCAGTCGTCCGAGAACTCGCTGCGCGTCGTAAAAATCGGGACGCGCTGTGGTCACTTTACGCAGTGCCGCTTCGGCCGGGTCGAGCCGGGATGCGTCGATGAGAATCATCGCGCGCTCGAATTGCAGCGTGGCGTTATCGGGGTTGTGCGCGATGACTTTATCGATGCGCGAGAGCGCCTCGTCGTATCGCGAGTCTGCGGCCGCCAGTTTGGCCAGAATGAATTCGTAGGGATCGTCAGAGGTCTCCTGGGCCGGCGCCGCCGCGCTGAACATGAACGCGACCGCCAGCAGCAGGATCCATTTCTTCATCGCTCGCATGGTAACACTCGCTCTTTCGAACACTCGTTCGACGATTCACATTGCAGCCCATTTCGTGCCATCTCGCAATCGCCGCCGGAAAAGGAAGCTGAAGTGTGTTAAACACATTGTTAACGTGAGCCTGGAGCGCATCGAGATCACGCCGTTCGCTGTGATCGTCGGAGACATCCTGCAGCAGCGACGGACAGGCAATCTGACCGTCATTCGTCCGCCTCTGAGGAAGGTGCTCTATTGGTCGCAGGGCGAGCTCGTCCTCGTCACCTCTGCAGCGCCGGAAGACAGCCTGGGCGACTTCCTGGTCCGGCGCGGCGTGCTGCAAGCCGAGCGCGTTGTCACCATTCTCACCGACGATCCTGCGGAAGCCGTGGCGAAGTTTCACGAGTCGGGACTTCTCGAGCTCTCATGGCGCCAGACCCTTTTGCGCGAATGGATTACGGCGCAATTCGTTCCGTTGTTTTCGCTCGACGAAGGCACCGCGGCGTTCACCGAGGACGTTCCCATCGCGCCCGAAAAACGTGTCTTCCTTCTTTCCACTGCGGCGTTGGTTCTCGAAGGCATTCGCTCGATCACCAATGGCCTCGTCCTGCGCCGGTCGCTCGGTGATCTCAAGCGGGAAATCGCGCCGGCTCGCGATCCGCGTTACACCGTGGACACGATTCCGATCACGGAGTCGGAGCGAAAGATCGCCCAGTCGTTGCGCGAGCGGCAGACGATCGAGGCGTTTCTGAAACACTTTTCTACCGAATCGGTAACTGCTGCCAAAGTCGTGATCGCAATGATGGTACTCGGTCTCTTCGCGCTCGCCGACGCCACCGCAGAAGTGACTCACGACGCAGATGCCGACGACATGCAGCGCGATCTGGAATTGCTCGCGGCCATCGGCTCGAGCGACCCGCGGTCGTTGCGCGCAGTGGCCCTCTCGCGACAACTGCCGTCTCTCGATCATTATCAGATTCTCGATGTTCCGCGAGGAGCGGCGCGCGCACAGGTTCTGACTTCCTACGAAGACCTCAAGAAAAAATATGACACGACAACTTATCCGCCTATCGTTCGCGATGCTGTGCTGACAATCAATCGACGACTCGATGAGGCTTGGAATGTCCTGAAGGATTCGGTGCAGCGGCAGGCATATGACAAATTGCTGCAGCAGCGATCCGCGCAGATGCCAGGTGAGCTGCAGAAGCGGCTAACCCAGCGCGTGATCGCAGAGCAGAACTTCACGAAGGCACGCGACCTCAGCGCAGCCGGCGATTACTACGGAGCGATCGTCCTCTTGCGTCAGGCCGTGGAATTCGCTCCCGATCACGCCCAGGCCTGGTATCTCCTCGGCCAGTGTCAGGAGCGGAATCCGAAGTGGCGGCGCGACGCAGCGGAGAGTTACCAGCGCGCTCTGTCGATCGATCCGAACAACGTCGACGCACTCATCTCCCTCGGTGATTTGTACAAGATCGAGGGACTCGCATCGCGCGCACAGTCGTGCTATGAGGACGTGCTGAAGATCACGCCTGAGAATCAGCAGGCGAAGAGCCGCCTGCAGCAATTGGGCGTGAAAAAGAGGTAGCTACTCACAACGTAGAACCGGCTCTTAGCCGGTTCGCGCCGGCTGGAGAGCCGGCGCTACGTATCCTCCGGCCGGTTATCGGCCAACTCGTCTTGCAAGTCGCTCGGCTGTTTCGGCGAATTCTCGCCGCTATGCTCCTCCCGCCCCGCCCCTTCGTAGCCGAGGACTTCCTTGCCGACGATTGTGTCGATTTTCTCGACCTCGTCCTCTGTGGCACCTTTCTCGTCGTTCGCCATGCCTCGATCAGAGCAAGGAACGAGCCCAATAGATTCAATGAGTTATGACAGGTCAAGTCTTTGCAATGATTATGGTTGGAGGTGAAGATGAGGATCATGAAATCAGCTCTCCCGGCACTGTTGAGCCTGTCGCTCATTGTGCCGACTTATGCGGCAACACATCATCGGCGCGACGTCAAGGTGGTCGACGTGAACGCCCACGCGCTGCCGCCGCTCCCAAGCTCGCGACACGTGATCGTCGTGAACAGCGCGCAAAACGCGACGCGGCATCACGGCATCGCCGGCATGTTCCAGCGACTGCACCAGTGGCACATGCGCACGCGCGCACGGCTGTATCGCAGTTTGAACAGGTAGACGCAAACGGGCCGGCTGAAGCCGGCCCTCACACCTACATGAGGTCCCGCATGATCTTATCGAGCGCTTCTTTCGGCGGGCGCGTCTCCGCTTCTCCGAGTGAGTAGAGCGGGCGATCGGTCATATTCAGCAGATTGATGAAGCTCTTCTTCTCCGGCCTCAGGTACACCAGGCCGGTGAGCATGTGGCCCTGCTCAGTCGCGCGGTGAAGGCGTTGCAGTGCCTGCACGGTGTCGGAAGGATCGTAATCCTCTTCGAGCTTCTTCAGCAGAATGCGCGAACCGTCATGCATCGTCACCTCGCGCAGCTCGCCGGGCGCGACCTCGATCTCGATCTGCTCGTATGACTGAACGAATCCGATCTGATGCAGCAGCTCATCGTGCTCTTTCGAATACTGGTAGCCCTTCGTCGAGCCTTCGTGATTGTTGAACGTGACGCACGGCGAAATTACGTCGATGACGGACAGCCCGTCGTGCGCGAGCGCGCCCTTCAGAATGTTGATCATCTGCTTCGGATCGCCGGCATATCCACGGGCGACGTAGCCGCATCCGAGCTCCACTGCCAGCGCACAGAGATCCATCGGCGGCAGATCGTTGATCACGCCGGTCTTCAGCTTCGAGCCTTCGTCGGCAGTCGCCGAAAATTGTCCCTTTGTCAGGCCGTACACACCATTGTTCTCGATGATGTAAAGCATCGGAATGTTGCGGCGGATCATGTGCATGAACTGGCCGAGTCCGATGGAAGCGGTGTCGCCGTCGCCGGAGACGCCGATGCCGATCAGCTTCTGGTTCGCCAGCATCGCGCCGGTTGCGACCGCAGGCATCCGGCCGTGCACGGCGTTGAATCCGTGTGCGCGTCCGAGGAAGTACGCCGGAGTTTTGGATGAGCAGCCGATGCCCGAGAACTTCGCCACGCCGACCGGATCGACATTCATCTCGTAGAACGCGCGGATGATTTGATTGCTGATCGCGTCGTGTCCGCAGCCGGCGCAAAGTGTCGATTTGCCGCCGGAGTAATCGGTTGCTTTCAGTCCGAGTCGATTTTCTTTCGGCGCTTCGGCGCCGATTTTCAGAACGCTTTCTGCCATTCGTCCTCCGTTGTGGGATGTAGCCCCGGCTCTCCAGCCGGCGCGCGCCGACTGAGAGTCGGCGCTACGTCAGCCATTCGTCCTCTCTTTGTCATCCCGACCCTGAGCGCAGCGTAGGGGAGGGACCTGGGCGGAG
>QHVY01000082.1 GCA_003223695.1 Acidobacteriota bacterium | reverse complement strand
CCGCTTGGTCAGTTCTTTGATGAGCGGAGCGGAGTTGAATTCCTCGAAAAATGCATCCCATTGCGAGCGCAGACCGAAATGCGTGATGCCGTTGTGCGGAGTCTGATCGATCTCGTAATGAAAAAATCCGAGGTGACCGGCGGCATACTCGCTGAAGTGCGATTTACCGGCGCCGGAGACGCCGACCACGAACCAGATCTTCATGAAGCCGCCGCTTCCTGTTCGGTCACGGATTCTGCTGCATGATCCTCATCCAGCGAGTGCCCGCAAAATTCGCAGAGAATCTCGTCCTCTTTCAGATCCGCGGAGCTGAAACGACATGAGCAGAGACCGCACACAATTTCGGTCATTCGAGAATCGGTAGTCCTTCCAATTGTGCGGCAAAACGGCGCATCCAGACCGTCACCTGATGAATTTTTTCGTGAGGGATGCGAACGGAATGCTCCGCGTGCGCGTCGACCTGCTCGAGCACAATCTCGCCGACATCGTTCACGGACACCACGATTTCAGGTTCGGTATCGATCACACGCTCTTTCATGTGGCCTCCTGTCATTCCGGGACGAAGTCGGGAGCTGGCTCGTAGTTGAAAAACTTCGTGATGTCGTTGCGAAACACGAGTTTGAAATCGCCGATGGGGCCGTTGCGCTGCTTTGAGATGATGATCTCCGCGATTCCCTTCTCTTCGGTATCTTTGTTGTAGACCTCATCGCGATAGATGAAGGCGACGAGGTCCGCATCCTGCTCGATCGATCCCGACTCGCGGAGGTCGGCGAGCTGCGGCCGGTGATCGCCGGTGCGCTGTTCCGGACGCCGCGAAAGTTGGGAGAGCGAGATCAGCGGAAGATTCAGCTCCTTCGCCACCGCTTTCAGGCCGCGAGAGATTTGCGAGATCTCCTGATTGCGCGACTCAACTTTTCCTTTGACAGACATGAGCTGCAGATAGTCGACCATCACCATATCGAGGCCGGCTTCCATCTTCAGCCGCCGCGCTTTGGCGCGAAGCTCCATGACATCGATTCCCGGTGTGTCGTCGACAAAAATCTTCGCCTTCGCCAGCCTCGTCGACGCCTCGGCCAGATCGCGCCAGTTCCGCTCACTCAACAATCCGCCCCGGATCAAATGGTTTCCCACGCCCGATTCCGAGGAAAGCATGCGCAGTCCGATCTGCTCTTTCGACATCTCGAGCGAGAAGACGGCGACGGAATAGAGCCGGTGCGACGGCGCGCGCGCCTGCCCTGCTTTGTCGGGGATGGCGATCGCCTCGGCGATGTTCATCATGAAGCTCGTTTTGCCCATCGATGGGCGCGCGGCAATGATGATCAGATCCTGCATCTGGAAGCCGGAAGTGAACTCGTCGAAGCGGTCGTACCCGGTCGGAATCCCGGTGATCAGCTTTCCGGCGTGCTGCAGCTGCTCGATCGCCTCCATGTTCTTCCGAATGATGCGATCGAGCGGGACGAATCCCTTGTCGATACTGCCTTCGGCGATTTTGTACAGCGACTGCTCGGCGATATTGAGCACGTCAGCCGGCTCGCTCGGCGCATCGAGGGCGGCGCGCATCACGCTGTTGCCCATCACGATGAGACGGCGCAGCATCGATTTCTCTTTGACGATGCGCGCGTAACGCTCCCCGACCTGCTCGAGTTGTGAGCGCTTCGCCAGCTCCTCTTTCAGCGTCAACAGGTCGATCTCACGACTCTGCTCCGCGAGGCCGCGCATCGTGGCGAAGATCGATCGGTGTGCATCGCGGAAGAAATCTTCGGTGTCGACCAGTCCGATGACGCGGTAGAACGCGTTGTTGTTGATCAGAATCGATCCGAGAACCGCTCGCTCGGCGTCCGGGCTCTGAGGCAACGGACGATCCAAGACGGTGTCGAGTTGGACCGCACTCATTGGACGATGAGGGGCATTCTAAGAGCGATTTCTTGCGTCGCTGAAAACCCCACAATCCCTCCACAATTTTTCAGCAGCATCGCTCGGGGGAGTCATCTCAGATTAGCAGAACTTTTCCGCAGCGGCGGAAAAGAGAATATTTTTCTTGACAAGGGTCGCGCGACGTAGCGCCGGCTCTCCAGCCGGCGCCGAGCCGACTGAGAGTCGGCTCTACGAGGAGTAGGAATGCCCCAATTCCGAGTGACGTTGGTCAGCGCGTCATGATGCGAAAGATTGCGTGCATATTTCTCCTGGCTCTCCCCGCGTTTGCGCAGACGAATGACGCGCAGAAACCGGTCGCCGTCATCAACGGTGAAATGATCACGGCGCAGAAGCTCGATCAACTCTACGATCGCATCGGTGAGCAGATGCGAGCGCAGTATGAAAAATCGGGTGGCAAAGCGGCCTTCCTCGACAATTACGTTCGCAAACGCCTGGTGATTCAGGAGGCAATCAAATCTGGATTCGACAAACGTCCCGACGTGCAGGTAGACATGGAAGCGGCGAAAGAATCGACGCTTTTCGACCGCTACATTCGTGACGTCGTCGCATCGAAGATCATTACCGACGCGGTCGTCCGCCAGTATTACGATCAGCACCCGGAAGATTTCGCCACTCCCGAACGCGTCCACGTCCGTCACATCCTGATTACCGCTTCCAACAGCGGGTCGAATCCGCACACAAAACAGCAGGCGTTCGAGTTGATCCAGCGCATTGCCGTTCAACTGCGCGAGGACAACAGCGCCACTCACGAGATCAACGATCCCGCTGCGGCGGCGCGCGTCCGCATCTCGCAATTCGCGCAGCTGGCGCGGCAATACTCGGAGGATGCTTCGGCGCAATCGGGAGGAGATCTCGGCTGGGTCACGAAAGGCCAACTTGATCCTGACGTCGATCAGATCGTGTGGAATCTCAAGCCAGGCGTTCCTACCGGCATCGTCGAGACGAAATTCGGATATCACATCATTTTCGTCGAAGATAAACAGCCGGCAGGCGCCGAGTCATTCGAGCATGCGAAATCAGGAATTCGAGAGTTTCTGATGACGCAGAACGTTCCCGAGGTGATGACGAGTGTCACGCGCCTGACGGATTCGCTGATGTCACAGGGAAAGGTCGCCGTTCATCCCGAAAACATCAGATAGGTGTGAGGACCGGCTTTAGCCGGTCTGGCCGGCCGAAGCCGGCCCGCACACCTAGGACGCGGCACTCGCGGCTCGCTTCGCGCCGTGCGCCGCTTCCCATTCCTCCGCCTCGGATGAGAAGAGTGTAATGCGCGTTTTTTTGTACTCCTTCGTCGGATAGAGCGCCTGCTTCTCGCGCAATCCGGTGTCGGCGGCGAGATCATTGATGATCGACTCGCATTCGTCAACCGAGCGGCCATGAACGATGGTGTAGAGGTTGTACGGCCAGTCGGCGTATACCGGACGCAGATAGCAATGCGACACGGCCTTGTTCTGTGACATCCGCGAGCCAAGCTCCTCGACACGCTCTTCCGGCACAACCCACACCGCCATCGCGCTCGCCGAGAATCCAGGCTTTCGCGACTGCACCAACGCGCCGAAGCGGCGGACCTGGCCACGTTTCTGGAGCGTGCGGCCGATATTGAGAAGCTCGTCCGCGGTGAGTGCAGTATTTTTCGCGACCATGTCGAACGGCCGCGGCTGCAACGGAAGATCGCGTTGCAGAAGACGAACGCATTCCACTTCGAGAGGGGTCAGCGGAACATATTTCTCATCGGCATGATGCGTATCGTCGCCGGTGTGTCCCTCGGCCGATTCCGAGCCGCCCTTGAACAGTTTCAGCGTGGGCAGCGAACGCACGATCTCGCATTCGGCTTCGTCGCCGAGGACTTGAACGGTCTTTTCGAGACCGAGTTGAGAGTTCGGCGAGACGGCGATCGTGAACCACAAATTGAAATCATTGTTGCGCCGGTAGTTCTGCGTTACCCCCGGATGCGCATTGATCGACTGCGCGGCGTCATCAATGCGATCGGCATTGACCTTCGCCGCCACGAGACAGGAACGATATCCGAGAGAGCGCGCATCGAACTGCGCACAGAGCTGCCGAACGATTCCTTCTCGCTTCAGGCGCTCGGTGCGTTTGATGACTTCCTTCTCGGACATGTCGATGATCTGTCCGATGACAGCGAACGGCGTCGACACGAGAGGAATCTCGCCCTGCAGTGCACCCAATAGGTCCCTGTCCCGTTGATCGATATCCTGCATTTGGGTCCCCCGCACGCCAGCGTTCGTCAGTAATGGGATGGGTGTTGAATTGTAGCGTGATTGTCACTGCTGTCACCACTGCAACGAAGTCGGTGCAACCGCGGACGTGTCCGGGACGCTCAGCCTGGGATATTCACTCGCATCGAGAGGGCTCTCCGGCCCGCTTTCCAGCCATTTCCAATGCCGGCGCGCTGCGGCATCGACTTCAGTACGATCGAGCCCGCAGCAGAGGAGGGGGAACGGCTCGAGGCGCTTCAGCGCTGCCGCAAATAATCGTGGCGCACCACGGTACGTTCCGCGCTGGATGTGGTGGTACGCGGCGGCGATCTGAATCAGCCCCTGAAGATATTGGTCGAGATCCGACTCCGCTTCGAGCCAAAGCGTCTCCCACGCCTCGTGCGCCTCCCAGAATCGGCGGGAGTTGAAATGGTCGATGCCTTCGAGGAAGTGGCTGCGGAAATCGGGTTTAGTCATTCGCGCGCATGCCGCGGCGCAGCGTCTCGCACATCGCAGCTGTGAAGTCCGAAGTGGTGCCCGTGCCGCCGATGTCGCGTGTCCGGTGTTCGGGACCGGAGGCGAGAACCTTCACGATCGCGTGCTCGATCCGCCGCGCGGACGCGGCCTCTCCGATGTGCAGCAGCATGAGCACCGCCGATTTCAGGAGCGCGAGCGGATTGGCTTTGTTTTGACCGGCGATGTCGGGCGCACTGCCATGCACGGCCTCGAATACCGCGCCGTTTTCGCCGATGTTCGCCCCCGCCACCACACCCAACCCCCCCACCAGACCCGCCGCGAGATCGGAAACGATATCGCCGTAGAGATTCTCGAGCAGCAGCACGTCGAATTGATTCGGGTCGACCACGAGCTGCATGCAGAGGTTGTCGACGATCTTGTCATCGGCTTCGATATTCGGGTAATTCCTGGCCACGTTCCGAAAACATTGCAGGAAGAGCCCGTCGGACATCTTCATGATGTTCGCTTTGTGTACCGCGGTCACTTTTTTGCGGCCGTGCGCGCGTGCGTACTCGAACGCGAAGCGCGCGATGCGCGTCGAGGCACGCTCCGTGATGATCTTCAGCGACTCGACGACGCCCGGCACCACCTCATGCTCCAGGCCGCTGTACAAATCTTCCGTGTTTTCGCGGACGACGATCAGATCGACGTCTTCGAATCTGGTGATGATGTTCGGCATCGAGTGCACCGGCCGGAGGTTCGCGTAGAGGTCGAGCGTTTTTCGCAGGCGTACGTTGATGGATGTGAATCCGGTGCCGACCGGCGTCGTCACCGGACCTTTGAGAGCGACGCGGTTGCGCAGGATGGAATCGAGCACTTCCTGCGGCAGTGGATCCCCTGATCGCGCGATCGCCTCCGATCCGACGAAGTGCTTCTCCCACTCGACCTTGACTCCCGCGCAATCGATGATCGCCACCACCGACGCTGTGACCTCCGGCCCAATGCCGTCACCGGGAAGCAGCGTGATTTTGTGCATCAATGATCCTTCTTACGCGCGCCTGCGCCTGCTGAATGGAGAACCGCAGCGGAAATGCGCGCGCCAGCTCCTCAAATTCCGGCAGCTCGCGGAGGCAACGCTCGACGCTTTCGAGCGTGGGCGGGATGAACTCGAGATAGTGCAGACGCCCGCGCTCGATCGGCTGACGCGAGAACGTCCCCAGGATTTTGAGCGAGCGTTGAAGGAGTGTCTCGAAATAGCGCTTACTTAGAGAACGTAGCGCCGGCTCTCCAGCCGGCGCGAACCGGCTAAGAGCCGGTTCTACGTTCGACTCCCGCAAGCCGCTGTAGTACGCGAGAAGATCCATCTCAGTGCTTTCGCCGAGGAGCCGGGCGACGCCGCGGTCGCGGAGGAGCGACGCCAGATCGTAGGTGTCAGGGCCCATCCTCATGTCCTGATAATCGATAATATAAAGAGTACTATTTAATATATGTATATTCTGCCCATGATAATCCCGGTGACAGAGTAGATATGGATGCCGCGAGAGGCTGTCCGTCAGGCTGCGAAACATCGGCACCAGACGCCGGCTCGACTCCGCGGGGACGTCCATCAGCGCCTCGACGTAGAACTGGCGCGTCATCTCGAGCTCGTTGAAGAAAAAATCGGAGCTGAACGGCGGATTGACCTCTCCCGCCGTCGCGCGCTGGAAAGCGACCAGCGTATCGATCGCCTGTCGATACAGCCGCACGCCGGACTCGCGGTCGCCGTGCAGCAGATCGAAGAGCGTTTGATCGCCAACGTCGACCTGCAACACAGCGGCATCCGAGTGTTCCAGAACCTGCGGAACGCGGCCGTGCGGCTGCACGGCGCGATAGGCATCGAGAAACTGCAGAAGTTGCGGCCGCACCTCGCGGGGATAGTACGCGAGCATTCGGGTCGACCCGTCCGGCAGTCGCACACGAAAGTAGCGGCGCACGGATGCATCGCCGGCCAGCGGCTCCACGGACCAGGCATCACCGACACTCTTACGAAGAAATGCGGCCGCCTCATCCGGGAGAGCTGGCTCGGTCACGTTCGTCGTACGTGCTTCGTTGTTCGTCCTCCGTGCCGCCGCCCACCTACGAAGAACGGAGAACGAAGAACGCGAAACTACTTCGGTGTTGGTCCCTTCTCGTTCGCCTTCGCATCGCGGATGACGACTTTCTCGATCGTCGTCGGACTGTTCGGCCGGTCATTCGCGTCGCGCGGCGCGCTGACGATCTTGTCGGCAACGTCCACGCCCTTCGTCACCTGTCCGAAGACGGTGTACTGCCGGTCGAGAAAAGGAGAGTCCTTGACCACGATGAAAAACTGCGATGACGCGCTGTTTGGGTCCGCAGCGCGAGCCATCGAGACGATGCCGCGCTTGTGGCTGACGGTACTGAACTCAGCAGCGACATTTTTTCCGGAGCCGCCGGTGCCCCAGCTCGAGGCGTCCGACGTCTTCGTATTCGGATCCCCGCCCTGGACCATGAAGCCGGGGATGACGCGGTGGAACTTTGTGCCGTTGTAGAAGCCCTTC
>QHVY01000081.1:3753-12950 GCA_003223695.1 Acidobacteriota bacterium | reverse complement strand
CAGCGATGAAGCGGGCCATCTCGGCGCGACGCTGATCGTCGCTCGGCGCGCGCAGAATCGATGACGGGTGCACCGTTGCCGTCACGAACGGGGCCAGCGGCGAGGGGACGAACGTTGCGCGCTGCGTGCTGACGCGGAATTTGGGACCGAGGATTGCCTGGGCGGCGGTGGATCCGAGACAGATGATGACGCGCGGCTTGACGACGTCGATCTCAGCCTGGAGCCACGGCCGGCACGCGCCGATCTCCGCTGCGTTCGGCTTTTTGTGAATGCGCTTCTTGCCGCGCGGCTCCCACTTGAAATGCTTGACCACATTTGTGACGTAGACCTTCGTGCGGTCGATTCCTGCTTCGTCGAGTGCTTTGTCGAGCAAGCCGCCGGCGGGCCCGACGAACGGGCGACCTTTTAGATCTTCGGAATTTCCCGGCTGCTCGCCGACAAACATCACAGTCGAGGTCTGACTTCCTTCGCCGAACACCGTCTGCGTGCCGGTTTTCCAGAGGTCGCATGCCTGACAGCCGGCGGCGGCGATCTTCAGCTTTCGCAGCGTCGGACGCGACGGAACGAGCGGGGCGGCCGTGCCGATTTCTCGAAGAGCCATGCCGGAGAGCGAAGCAAGTATGATTCCCCTCCGGAGGAAGCATGCGGAAGAACATCCTGATTGTCGCAGCCCTGGTCACGGTGTTTGCCTGCAAGAAAACGGAAACAGCCCCGCCGGCGCCGTCGACGGCAACCGCCGCTACAACTACTGCGCCCGCGCCACAACCGACGGCGACTACGGCATCAGTCGCTCCGGCGGCTGGCGCGGTCGCCGCCACGGACGGCGAAACAGGAGGAACGCACATCGATGTAACGGAGTTCAAGCGATCGAGCGGCAACACTGTCTCTCTCAAATTCGTGCTGAGCAATAACGGCAGTGAGAAATTCGACATGTGGGGCTACAAGCTCGGCGATCGAGAGAGCAAGAGCGATTACAAGGGCGTCGGCGGCATTCACCTCGTCGACCCTGTCAACAAGAAAAAGTATTTCGTCGTGCGCGACTCCGAAGGCAAGTGCGTTTGCAGCAACGAGGTCGCCGACGTGCAGCCGGGATCGCGCGTGAATCTGTGGGCCAAATTCCCCGCCCCACCGCCCGAAGTGTCGAAGATCACCATCGAGATCCCGCACTTTCAGCCGATGGATGACGTGACGATCGCGCAATGATTGAATCATTCGGACTCGTCGCGGCTTTGATCGCGGGCCAGGAAAGCGGGAAGAGCGCTGACCTTCAGCCTCCGAAGGTCATCGATCTGCTTTTTACCGTGGTCGATGTCGGCAGCACTGTGCAGGATCTGCAAGTGAAAGAGATCGGCAATGTGGTGCGTATCGACCTCGCGGCCGACGTACTGTTCGACTTCGACAAATCCGACATTCTGCCGAAAGCGGAAGAGACGCTGAGCAAAGCGGCGGCGATCATCAAAGAGCGCGCGAAGGGAACGGTCATGGTCGCAGGGCATACCGATTCAAAAGGCGGCGACGCGTACAACAAGTCTCTTTCGGAACGGCGCGCGAATTCCGTCCGCGACTGGCTGCGCACGAAAGGCGGTTTGGGGAGCTTCAAGTTCGAGACCAAAGGATTTGGCGCGACGCAGCCGGTCGCGCCGAATCAGAAGGCCGACGGCAGCGACGATCCCGTGGGGCGGCAGAAAAACCGGCGCGTAGAGATTACGATCAAGACCTAGGCGACAGCGCCAGCGACGAACCCACCCACGTGAACTCCTTGTTGAAGTCGACGCCGAGCATTTTGCCGCGCGACAGGCGAACGAGGTTTTGCGCAAGAATCGGCTCGCGCTCGTCGTCGGGCCGCAGGAACATCATGCGGATCTCGATCTTCACGCCTCCGCCGTCCGCGGCCTTCAGCGCGGGCGCGTACTCGATCTTCTCCTGAAGGCACCACTGATGCCGCTCGGCGTCGGGAATCGCATCGATGTCTTTTTCCGTCGGCTCGACGTTCACTCCTCCTCCGGCAAACGAGAAGAGCGGCTTGAGAACATATCGCTCGAGACGATCGGGAACGCGGTCGAGATCAGAAACGAACGTCGCTTTCGGAACGGCAGCGTGATCGAGAAACGGAAGCGAATACTTTGACCACACCCAGTACCAGTTCGGATGCGGCACCCATTCGACGTCCAGCTCGCGGCGGTAATCAAAGGGAATCGCGATGTTCTTGCGAATCAGCTCGTCAAATACCACACGATTATAGATACGCTTAAGCTGTACACTTCTGCGGAATAGCGTTTTGCCTTTCAGCGTAAGCTCGCGCGGATCTGCCGCATCGACGCCGAAGAGGAGCTTCGTGGCCGCGAAGTCGGGATAGGTCTTCTGCTGTCGCGGATCGATGTCCATCAGGATAACTTCGGACGGATCGTGATTGCCGACAATCGTCCGCCGCGCCAGATCAAGAAATGAGTCTCGATCGAGCCCAGAGAACCAGCAGGACCACTTGCCCTCGAGCCCGCGCACGCGCGACAGAGCGTCTGTCCACGCGTCGCGCTGAATCACCTGCATTGCCGTGAGCGACGGGAAGCCTTGCAGCTCGATCAGCTTCGGGACGTACGCCCCGTTTTCTTCGACCACGGCGAAGTCGACTTGCGTCAAGTTCGGCAGCGCGTCCATGCCCGGCGTGTCCCAGCGCGACGGAATCGCGCGCTTCATCTCTGCAATGCGAGCCGCGTCGGAGAGCTGCACCACGATTTCCCTCGCGGCGCGAACGATCTTTTCCTTGAAATCGTCGGGCAGGAAAATCGGCGTCTCAGCCAGGCGAAATTCAAACTGGCAATTCAGCCGCTTCGACAGATCGCGCTGGTACGACTCGTACACCTCGGCGCGGAATTGCTCGTTAAAAAGTTTGCGAAAGTGCGGATCCACTGGGTAAGTCTAGTGTGGTGGCGGGCTCTCAGCCCGCAGGCCGGCTAAGAGCCGGCCACCACACCGTTCCGCCACGATCTGCGAAACGTAATGCCGCAAGGGAGCGAGGAATGTGTATTCAGAGGTGAGCCGGCTTTGCCGCTCGTTTTCGCCCTGCAGCAGATCGGTCATCGTGTCGGCGCGCTCGCGATACCACCGCTCGGTCACTTCGCCATGCGCGCGCTTCTCATCGAGAACCTGCAGGACGTGTTCGCGGTCGATGATCTCGGGGTGATGATTCATTCCGAACACGCGCGGCATTTCGCCGCGGGAGTCGCGGGCAAACTCCAACATCGTCACCGCTGTGCTGTCCTCATCTTCGAATGCCAGGCAGTTGACGCCGCCCGTGTCATCGAGGATCAAATCGAAGAGCCGATTGTCGATCACTCGAAAATGGCGATGATCCGGAAGCGCGCGTGCGAAGCGCGAGAACCACGGGTGCTGCATCCCGGCATCGGATAGCACATTCGAAAGAAGACCGCTGCTTTTCTCTCCGCGCAGGACCGGGCGCGCTACGCCGGCCCAGCGGCACATCAGACCGAACGAGTGGCAGATGCCGATTAGCGCCGCGTTCGAGTGCTCGCTCGGCTGTTCGCGAACGCCCTGCGCCCACTCGGTGGTCCCGTCATTCAGGCGCGGATCGAGATGACCAGGTCCGCCGGTGCCGACGTACAGCGTGAAGCGCCCGTCGGGATTTGGCGGCAGCAATCCTCGGCGTCGCACGTCGTAAGAGATCGCACGTACCTTGACGCCTGATTCAACGAGAGCCTCTCGCGAAGCGGCGGCAGCCTCGAGAATCGCGCGAACGACGGAGTCATGGCCGACATTCGGCCAGGAATGATTCATGTCGAGCACAGCGACATCGAGTCGGTCGCGTTCGACTGGAGGAATCGAGTCGACCACTCGCGCGTACTCAAAAAAATCGTTGTCTTGAATTCGTTCCATCGCGGAATCAGGATGCGAGCGGAATGCCGTGTTCCGTTTCGCTGATGATGTAGTCCACAACCGCCCGCAGATCCTTCGTCTCCTCGAAAACTCTTAATTGGCGATCCGCCCCCGGGCGATGGCGCAGAATCTCGCGCGCGTACTCGACATCTTTTCGCGACCCGAGCTCATCGACCACATCGTCAATGAACTCGAGCAGCTCGTCGAGCAGCAGCTCGAATGGGACTTCGCTCTTCTTACTGAAGTCGATGAGCTTCGAGTCGATTCCGAAGCGCGCTGCACGCTGCTTGTTCTCGTTCAGCAGCGCCTGGCGATAGACGCGCCACGTCATGTTGCCGCTGTAGAGCTTCCACAGCTTCACCGTCACTGCCTGGAAGAGTGCGGCAAAGCAGATCGTCTCGTCAACGCGCATCGGGACATCGCAGATGCGGTACTCGAGCGTGGGGAAGAACGCGTGCGGGCGAACGTCCCACCAGATTTTCTTGCCGTTGTCGATGCAGCCTGTTTTCACGAGGAGCTGCACATACTCATCGAAGTCGCTCCAGGAGCGGAAGTAATCCGGCAGCCCAGTGCGCGGAAAACGCTCGAACACTTTTGCGCGGTAGCTCTTCCAACCGGTGTTCTGTCCGATCCAGAACGGCGAGTTCACCGATAGGGCGAAGATGTGCGGCAGGAAATACCGCGCGGCATTCATGATGTCGATGCGCGTGTCATTGTCTTCGACCGCGACATGCACATGAAGGCCGAAGATCAGATTGGCGCGCGCGACCATCTGCAGGTCGTAGACGATCTGGTTATACCGTTCGGCGTTTGTGATCGGCACCGTCGACCAGTGCGAAATCGGATGTGTTCCGGCCGCGGCGATGCGCAAGCCGGCGTTGTGCGCGATGCGAATGATCTCGCCGCGTAGCCGGGTGACCTCACGCCGCGCTTCGGTGACATTCCGGCAGATCGGCGTGCCGACCTCGATGACCGCGTCGTGCATCTCGCGCTTGATCTCATCCTTGAGCCGCTTCTCACCCTCCGCGAAGAGCTCCTGGATGTGCGACTTGAGCTCGCGCGTCTGCGGATCGATGACTTGAAACTCTTCTTCGATGCCGAGGGTGAAACTCGGTTGGGGCATGCGGCGATTATGTCATGTGGAGGACAGGCAATCCTGCCTGTCCCGACAGACTAGATTGTCTGTCCTCCACTACGCGAGCGGCTGTTCCACGGCCTTCGTCACCGGCATCACCTTCGGCCAGTTGCCGGTCAGCTCGAGCGCTCGCGTCCCTGTCGCGATCTCGATCAGCACCTCGGCCATGTTGTTGACCATCCACTCGAAGTTGCTCTGGCCGACCGAGTGCAGATCGGCGTCGGGCGCACAGTTCATGAAATCGATCGCGTACGGCACGCCTGCACGCACCGCGAACTCCACTGTGTTCATGTCGTAGCCGAGACCCTCGCAGAGCGCCACGGCGTCGCGGCGGATTCGGCTCTCGAACGCCGGCTCCATCGGCGGGGGATTCTGCACGTACCGCAGATGATGCGGCTGCTTCGGATCGTAGGCCATGATGTGCACTCGTTTGCGGCCGAGGACGTAGCAGCGGTAGTAGGAGTCGAATTCGATGGCTTCCTGGGCCATCATCGTCAGATCGCGCGTCTGGTCATACGCGGCGAAGAATTCCTGCGGGTTGTTGCACTTGTACACGTCTTTCCATCCGCCGCCGTACGCCGGCTTCATGAAGATCGGGAACCCCAGATAGTCGAAGACCTTCTCCCAATCGACCCATCGCATATTGCGAAACGACTTGGCCTCGGTATTCGGCGGGTACTGCTTGTGAGGCAGAAGCACCGTTCGAGGAACGGCGACGCCGACCGACTTCGCCACAAGGTTGTCGAAGAACTTGTCGTCTGCTGACCACCAAACCGGATTGTTGACGACGCGAACGCCGGACGCCATCGCGCACTTCAAATACGTGCGATAAAACGGAATCTCGTGACTGATGCGATCGAGGATGACGTCGTATCCGAAGACTCCATCATCTTTCAGATAGGAGATCTCCATCGGCATCGCCTCGGCCCGTTCGCCGCCCTTTCGGTTGATGGCGTCGATCAGCGCCCACGGAAACGTGTCTTCCATCCCGAAGAGCAGTCCGACTCGTTTTTTTCGCATATGGGCCTGCGAGTATAGAGTTTTCGCATGTACCGCGAGTACGGGAAGTGGTGGAGCCCGTCCCTTGGCCGAGAGATGGAGTTTCTCTGGTTCGGAAAGTTCGGCCGGCCGGTGATGCTCTTTCCCACCTCGATGGGCCGTTTTTACGAAAACGAGGATTTTCATTTGACCGACGCGCTCGCGGACAAAGTCGATCGCGGCGACATCCAACTCGTCTGCGTTGATTCAGTCGACGGCGAGAGCTGGTACAACCGCCACGTGCATCCCGCGGTGCGTGCGGCGAGGCATGCGCAATACGACTCGTATCTTCGCAACGAGATGATTCCGTACACGTTCAATCGCGCGCAGCGAGGCGATCTGGTGGTGTACGGAGCGAGCTTCGGCGCGTATCACGCCGCGAATGTGGCTGGACGTCACCCCGATCTCGTCAGCCGGGCCATTTGTTTCTCAGGGTTGTATGACGTTCACCAGTTTCTTGACGGCTACTGGGACGAGACCTGCTATTTTCATTGCCCGACAGCCTACATTCCGAACATGAACGGCGAATCAGTCGGCAAACTGTCGCGCGTCGGTTGGGTTATCGCCACGGGCGAGCACGACACGCTCGTGCAGCAAAATCGCGATTTTTCGAATCTGCTGTGGTGGAAAGGCATTCCGAATCATTCCGAATTCTGGGGTGGAGTCTTCGGCCACGATTGGCCGTGGTGGAGAGAAAATTTACGCCGTTTCGTTTGATCCGGAGGACCTATGCGGCGTCTCGTGATCCTGATCTCATTTCTCGCGTCACCGTTGGTCGCACAGTCGAATAGCGACGTCGCGATCATCGTCGAGTTTCGTGATCCGCCGCTCGCTCTCCGATCGGGCGTGAGCGCGAAAGCCGTTACCGCTGAATATCAAGCCGCATTTCAGCGCTTCCGCTCCGATATCAAAACATATAGCAATATCAGCTATGAATACCATGAGCTATTCAATGGCGTCGCGCTGACGGTGCCGGCGGCTGAGGTCCCGGCGATTCGCCAGCTCTCGTATGTCAAAAACGTGCAGCTCGATCTGCCGGTTTACGCGCTCTCCGCGACTCCTTCGGCGAACATCACGAAAATCCGTGCAGATCAGGTGTGGTCGACGATGGGCACCAAAGGGCGGGGAGTCGTGGTGGCGATTATCGACACGGGCGTCGACTACCGGCATCCGGCGCTCGGCGGGTGCCTCGGTGCCGGTTGCAAGGTGATCGGCGGCTACGACTTCGTCAACAAAGATGACGATCCGATGGATGACAACCAGCACGGCACGCATGTCGCCGGGATCATCGCCGCCGACAGTGACGCGCTGGTCGGCGTGGCTCCGGACGTTTCTCTCCTCGCGTACAAAGTGCTAAGTGGGTCGGGCAGTGGCAAAACATCGGATGTCATCGCTGGAATCGAGCGCGCGGCCGATCCCAACAACGACGGCGACTTCAGCGATCACGCCGACGTCGCAAACCTAAGTCTCGGCGGAATCGGCAATCCGGATGACGCGTCGTCGACGGCGATCGATCGCGGCACGGGACTCGGCGTGGTCTATTGTATCGCCGCGGGAAACAGCGGCGCGTTTCACACGATCGGCAGCCCCGGTTGCGCGCGAACGGCGATCACCGTTGGCGCCACCGACAACAATGACGGGATCGCCTCGTTCACGTCCCGAGGTCCGAACATCAAGAATGGGGCGATCAAACCCGATGTGATGGCGCCCGGTGTGGCGATCGTCTCCTCGGTGCCCAACGGCAAATACGCAGCTTTGAGCGGCACGTCGATGGCGACGCCGCACGTCGCGGGCGTCGCTGCGCTTGTGAAGTCGCTGCATCATGATTGGACGCCGGACCAGATCAAAAGCGCGATCGTTGACACCGCGAGCGTGCTCGCGCAGGAAATCATGACCCAGGGCGGCGGCCGCGTCGACGCACTGGGTGCGGCAAGAAGTAGCGTGTTCATCACGCCGAGCTCGATCAGCCTCGGCGAGGATCACCTTCCGCAACTATCGTGGTCGCCGTCGGCAACGTTGCACGTTGTCAACAGCGGAGCGCAAAGCGCGACGATCACTCTCGGCGCAATCTCGACGTCCAGCCTAACGATCGCCGCGACGCCATCGCGACTCACTCTCGAACCAGGTGCTTCTGCAGACGTGAAAATCTCGTACGGAATCACCAACGCCGGGATCATTCCCGGCACATCTCTCGGATTCGGCGGCACGATCACCGTCACGAGTAGCGCAACGACAGACGCGATCCACGTGCCGTGGGCGGCGATCAAAGCGGCGCGCGTTCTCGTCAGTTACGACCGAGCGGTTCCGGCCGTCTCGTTTATCGATCGTACGGCCGGCACGTCGTCGAAGGCGATTCCGATGGACGGCTCCACGCTCGAGGCGTATCTCCGCGCCTCATCGTATGACCTTCTGCTCACCTGGTCGCAGTTCGATCCGAACACCTTGCGAGACACTGACCTTCGCATTCACTACGCCGACGCGCAAAACGTTGCCGACGACACATCATTTGCGCTGAATACCACGCAGGCCTCGCACACAATCACCCTTGCCGCGCAAAACGAGAGCGGGCAGCCGTTAGTCGGATCCGATTACAGCGGCTATGGCAGCACAGGTCGAATCGTGTTGCCGGCAGGGAGCAAGCCGGCGTCGGTAGTGCTGTCGGCATATTCGACCCGCACGTGGCATGTCAGCGATATAGCCGAGAAACTGCTGCTGGAAGAATTGAACTACAGCTTCCTCGACTCGCACTTCTACATCGTGCCGCTTTCACCATTGGATGGCGTTCATTCCGATGCGACCCTCACAGCAGGCGGGTCCGATCTCAAACGCGTATCCGCGTCGCTCGCCCTCGCGCCTCCGCAAACGGGCGATCAGCGCATCGTGCTGTACGTGCAGCCGATTACACCACCTGGAGATTCCAGCGGGCTTCTCGGACTCGTGTTGCACCCCACGGCACCATATTTCAACGTGACAGTGTTTCTTGGTCCCGACACAGATCCGAGCTATTCGGTCGGCACACAGCTCGTATCAATCACTGACGGCGCCACGCGTTTCGCCGCTCCGCTGCTCAGAATCCTCAATGGCAAACTGATCGCCAGCAACACGACTCAGCCGCCGTCATGGATCTACGATG
>QHVY01000081.1:2115-3742 GCA_003223695.1 Acidobacteriota bacterium | reverse complement strand
ACAACAGTCGTTCTCGCAAGGATCGACGTCGCTTAAACCGAATCTCTTTACTGATTTCGTCGGACAACTCGGCGAGACACGCCTCGGCGATCGTTCTTCGACGTCGACCACCATCTACGCTGCCGATTCCTCCGTTCAGGCGACCGGTTCGAAATATCCCATGCCGCTCGACCTCACCCAAACCGGCGCGTACACGATCGCCGCAGTCGACACCGGTGTCCTCACGCAGGGCGTGCCGCGGAGATCGACGGTGACTTCAACGGTGGATTCGAATCGCGCGGATTTTTATGCGCCGACGTTTACGGCGATGATGCTGTTCGACGCAAACGGTCAGATCGCGACCCATCTCGATCCGCATCGGGCGGGATCGCTCGAATTCGCAGCGGCAGACTACGCGTACCCAGCAAGCGGCCCGCGCACGTATCAGCCGATCGCTGCCGATCAAACAAAAGTCTGGTTCCGTTACAGCGGCTCGCAGATGTGGCAGCCGCTCACCGCAAGTCAGGTGACAGAGGATCCGGCATTGGGGATTCTGTTTCGCGTCGATCTCACAAGCGTTGCCAATGCCGACAATGTGCTCGTCGACATGAAGTTCGACATCGTGGACACGAGCGGAAACACAACGTCGTACATGATGGAGCCGGCATTTGCCGTGGGCCGCGACAGTTGGTTTGGCCGCCGCGGCCCACATCGCTGAACGTAGAGCCGCCTCTCAGGCGGCTCCGCGCCGGCTGAGAGCCGACGCTACGTAATCAATTCTTCTCGCCGTGCCGGCCGACGTACTCGCGGAACGTCGCCGCGGGCACGGTGCCGGAGATCGTCACTGAGTCATCGCTGCGCGCGACGCTGAATTTGCGAAGCAGGCTGACGAGACCGGGCTCCTTGTCCTGAACCGCCAAACGCATTGCCGAGAGCGCGCCTCGAAGCGTGTCTTCCACGTCCTGCAGAGTTTCCTGATCGTGGGAGAGACCGAACGCGCCGAGCTTGAGCGCATCACCGCTGTCGGTGGCCCAAAGAGCGACGGTGGTCACAGTGCGCAGCACATTATTGAGCGCTGCACCTGACGTCGTGTGGCTCGACACGTGCGGACCATCTGCGAGCCGCTGTGCACGCGCGACGTCAACGATGGCCCAGGCCGTGGCGTGCGGATCGATGCGCGTGACCTCGCGTCCGAGGCCGCTGACGGTGGTGAAGGAGGTTCCGCCCGCAGCTCGCGCATCCAGCGCCTCGATCACCGCAGCCTCGGTGCCGACAAGCGCGAGACGCGAGTCTGGGAACGCCGCGGCGCCGTTTCGATCGCGATCCTCATTTGGCAACAGGAAGTACTCGCCATGCGCGGAGGTCTTCCTCATCGCTCCGCGCGAGACGAGCGCTTTTGTCAACCGGTCGGCGTTGAAACGGCCGTCAGCGGCGATCAAAACGTCCGCATCATGACCGAGCGCAGTGCGCGGTGACGTCGCGACCACGATGACGTCGATGTCGTGGGTCGGCTGCAGGCCGGCCTCGCGCAGAAAAACCTCGGCGTCGCCGTTGGAGCTGACTTTGTCGGTCTGCTGGAACAACGCGGAAGATAGCGGACTGGATCGCATTTCCGCCAAATGCACTACGCCGACCGTGATGGCGTCGT
>QHVY01000081.1:0-1956 GCA_003223695.1 Acidobacteriota bacterium | reverse complement strand
CCAACTCGGCAGTTTTCGGAATGATCCAATACAAAGTGTTGATCAGCCATGCCTGCCATTCTTTTGATACCGCAGCAGCGATACGTTCGTGTCCGGCGAGCATAATCGCGAAAAAGAACAAACCATAGCTCGTCATGATCGACACTGCGGTCGACGAGGTGACCACGCCGACGACGAACGCAAACGCGAGCAGTGTTGCGATCACAAAGAGAATCACCGCGCCCGCAAGAAGGAAACGCGGATGCACGACGTGAGTCTTCCACACCACGATCAGCCAGATTGAGCCGATGAGATAAACGATGTTGCTCCCCGCGAGGACCAACCCGGCGGCGTATCGCGACAGCAGCAATTTCACGCGGGCGACCGGCCGCGCCAGATACAGATCGATCGTCCCCTTCTCCTGCATCCTCGGCACCAAATGGGCGGTGGCGAAGATCGCCAGGAACGTGCATAGGAAATAGAGCACCGCGGAGAACCCCGATTCGAATCCGAGGACCAGTCGCTCGATGCTGATCTCGTTACCGGACATCGTCACTTCTTTGCCGAAGAGCCGCGCGCCAGCGAGCGTGCCGTTGACGATGTCGAGGTTGACTGCCGAGGCGAAAATAAGTATGAAAATAGTAGACAATAAAAAGTACGCTACGAGCGTCCAGCGGGCGGCGGCCTCGCGCATCACGTCTTCGATGTTGGCAACAAGTACTTTCATAATCTTGTCACCCCGACCCTGAGCAAAGCGAAGGGGAGGGGCCTGGGTGAAGGGGTGGTGCGAACAGTTGGCCACTGCCGCGTGCCGCCCGCTCCCCCAGTTCCCTCCCCTTCGCTTCGCTCAGGGTCGGGATGACATCTCCGTACTTTCATGGCTGGTTTGTCACCTCGAGCGTAGCGAGGGGCCTGGGCGGAAGGGTGGTACTAACAGTTCCCCCAGTTCCCTACCCTTCGCTTAGCTGAGGGTCGGGATGACATCTCCGTACTTTCATGCGCGCACCAAATCCACGAACACGTCCTCGAGCGTCGACCGCAGCGGAGCGAGCTCGCTGACGAGCCCGCCTCGCGCACGAATCTGATCGATGAACGCGTTCAACTGCTGCAGATCGGCCACTGAGAGCTCGAGGTGGCCATTGACGCGCTCTCCTCCGAATTGCGTTAGCAGCGCATCGTCGACCGCCGTCGCGGTCACTTTGTACTTCGCCGAGCGGCGCGTGAGCGCGTCGACAGTTCCCTGCGCAACCACCTTCCCCGATCGAAGCACGGCCACGCGATCGCATGTCATCTCGATCTCCGACAGAAGATGCGAGTTGAGCAAAACCGCCGTGCCGTTTTTCGCCTCTTCCATCAGGAGGTCGCGAATCTCGCGGCGGCCGACAGGATCGACGCCATCGGTCGGCTCGTCCAGCAGCAGCACTTTTGGCGAATGAATCAGCGCGATCGCCAATCCGAGGCGCTGCGTCATTCCTTTCGAGAATTTCTTCACGCGCACGTCGATCCATTGCGCGATTCGGAGCACTTCGAGAAGCTCTCCGCTGCGGCGACGAATCGTGGCGGTGTCCAAACCGGACATCCGCCCGAAAATCGACAGCGCTTGTCGCGCGGTGAGATATCCCGGAATCTTGTGGCCCTCCGGAAGATATCCGACGGAGCGGCGGCTCTCGGGATCGTTCACAGGTAAACCGGAGATAAACGCGGCGCCTTCTGTGGGACGGGTGAGGCCGAGGAGAATTTTGACCGTGGTGGTTTTTCCGGCGCCGTTCGGGCCGAGCAGGCCGAACAACTCCCCAGGAGCGACTGAGAGATCCACGCCGTCGAGCGCGGTGATTCGTCCGCGGGTCACCGAAGTTCGGTAAACCTTGCGCAGACCGCGGACTTCGATCGCCGGAGCGTCCATTGGTTAACTATCTACGTGGGAAGCGGGCATGGGTTGCGCTGGTTAAGTATCATGCCCGACTTCCATGTCTGATC
>QHVY01000212.1 GCA_003223695.1 Acidobacteriota bacterium | reverse complement strand
AGTTGCACCTCGTCGTAAATGTTCGGCAGCGCCGACACGATCGACCGGTGCGCATACAACCAAAGCAGTGCGAGCTGGCCGATGGTGACACCGCGAGCATCGCACAGCGGCTTCAGTCGATCGACTTTCTGCAGCCCTTCGACCAGCCACGCGCGCGGCCGATGCGAGCGGTGGTCGCTCTCATCGAATTTCGTTTCCAGCGTGTACTTCCCTTCGAGCATTCCCGACGAGTGCGGTACGCGAACGAGGAATTGCGACTGGGGATTCGCTTTCCAGGCGCGGAAACCAGGATCGAATGCCGGGCTCGGCGCGCAGAATTTCTTATGCGTTTTGCCTTGCATCGCTTCGGCAACGGCTGGATAGGAAGCTCCGCGCTCCGCCGCGAGGATGAATTCGCGGCCGGGGTCCTGCTCGAGCAGGTTGTAGATCATCTGCGTGACTGGTGCTTTGCGCACAGCGTTCGCGTAGATGCCTTCGTCGCGCCAGCCGATCGCCGGACCAAGCGACGGTCCGTACGACAGAATTTTCCCTTCACGTTTCAGCGACTCGAGCGTGTCCCAATGTTCGTCCTGCATCAGAACATCGATGCGCGGGTTGTGCGGCTGATAAATTGCGATCGTCTCGATGCCCAGCCGTTTGAGCGACTGCTCGCACGCGAAGCGGACGAACTTCGGCGACATGTCCTGCGGCAGCTCGCGCTGTCCGCGGGGACGCTCTGGATTGTTGTAGAAGTCGTAGCCGAATTTTGTGCCGACGATCAGATTGCGATGCTCTTTCAGAATCGGCGCGAGGATGGTTTCTCCTCGCCCGTTGCCGTACGCATCAGCGGTGTCAATGTAGTTGATGCCGAGGTCAATGGCACGGCGGATCAGATCCTGTGCTTGCTCATCGGTGTAGTTGCCCCACCAGCCGGTAGAGACGGTCCACGTGCCGAAGCCGAGCTCGGATAATTCGAGATTTGTTCCGTGTAGGTTTCTGTATCGCATGTGTAGCGGCGGCCTTCAGGCCGCCGTCAGCGGGCTGAAGCCCGCCGCTCCACCTATTTTCCCGCGAACTGCGGCTTCCTCTTCTGGTTATACGCGCCGAGCCCTTCCTTGGCGTCGTCGCTCTGGAAGAGCTGCTGCTGCAACTCGCGCTCGACGGCGAGCGCGCTCTCCATCGGAATCTCCCAACCAGTCTGCACGGATCGTTTTATACGGCCGACGGCCTTGGCTGCTTTGTTAGGCGGACAGAAGCTCCAGGCGTACTCCATCACGCGATCCCACCACTTCCTGCCGTTCTCTTCGGCCGGCCAGACGTAGTTGATGATTCCCCACTCCTGCGCCTTTTCGAATTCGAAGAGATTGCCTTCGGACATGATTTGAATCGCTCGCGACTTGCCCACGATGCGCGACAGCCGCTGCGTACCGCCGGTTCCGGGAAGGACGCCGAGGGTAACTTCGGGAAGGCCGACTTTGCCGGCGCCTTTGAGGGCGATGCGGATGTCCGCGGCCATCGCGATCTCCAGTCCGCCGCCGACGGTATGGCCATTCATTGCCGCGATCACGAGTTTCGGCGTCTGCTCGAGCCGCAGCAGCGTCTCATTCGCGTGCAGGCAGAAAAAGTATTTGAACTGCGGAGTGACTTCGGAGAGCATCTTGATATTCGCGCCGGCGGAGAAGAATTTCTCTCCCGCGCCGCGAAGAACGATGACGTGCACCTCGTCGTCCATGCGAGCTTTGAGGATGCATTCATCCAGCTCGCGGTTCATTTCGTAGGTGTAGGTGTTTGCAGGCGGATCGTTCAATTCGAAGACCGCGATGCCCTTTTCCACCCTGTAGTCGATTAAATTACCTGCCATCGGTTTCTCCTCAACACGCGAATTCTACGTCGGAGGTCAAATGATGAGATCAAGGGCCATATTCCTCGCAGTTGCGATGCTGGCGGCCGTTGCACATGCGCAAGTCGCCGTTCACGCGCGCCGTCTGCTGGATGTAAGAACAGGAAACGTAGCGGATGCATTCATCATCGTTAGCGGCGATCGGATCGAATCGATTGCACACGCCGCTCCCGCCGGGGCGCGTCTGATCGATCTCGGCAACGCGACCGTGCTGCCGGGCCTGATCGATTGTCACGTTCATCTCGAAGCCGACTGGAACGATTTCTCGGCTACTGCCGGATTGCGTCGTTCTGCGTCCGACAAAACGCTACTCGGCTTAAAAAACGCCCAGGTCTATCTGTCGCACGGATTCACCACGGTGCGCGATGCTGGCAGCGACGATTTCGGCATCATCTCCCTTCGAAACGCATTCGCCAGCGGCATGTTCGATGGACCTCGTGTTTTTGCCGCCGGCATTCCGATCTCGATCACCGGCGGTCACGCGGACGGAAATCCCCTGGCACCCGATGTGCCGCTGCCGCCCGGGCCGAACATCGCCGATACACCCGACCAGGCGCGCATCGCCGTGCGGCACAACCTCAAGTATGGCACCGACTGGATCAAGGTGATGGCGACCGGCGGTGTTGCCGATGCGCTCAGCGACTATACGGTGCAAGAGCTCAGTGATGAGCAGCTCCGCGCGATCGTCGAGACCGCGCATCGCGCGCGTCGGCGAGTGATGGCGCATGCCGAAGGAACTGAGGGCATCAAAGCGGCCGTGCGCGCCGGGATTGACTCCATCGAGCATGGCACGATGCTCGACGAAGAAGGCGCCACGTTGATGGAGCAGCGGGGAACCTGGTTGGTTCCGACGCTGGAAACCTTTCAGCGCGGGCTCGAGATCGGCCTGAGCCAGGGGACCGAGCCGATCATGCTCGAGAAGGACAAAGCGATCCTGAAGTTTCAGCAGCCGGCGTTCGAGCGGGCGATCGCGCATCATCTGAAAATTGCGTATGGTCTCGACGACGAGCCCAAGTACACGACGCGCGAATTCGCGGCCCTCGTGCGCGGCGGCCTAACACCATTGCAAGCGATTCAGGCAGCAACAACCAACGCGGCGACGCTACTCAGCGTCGACGCGGGTGCGCTCGAAGCCGGGAAATTCGCCGACATCGTGGCCGTCGACGGCGATCCGCTCAAAGACATCAATTCGATCGATCGTGTCGTCTTCGTGATGAAAGGCGGCAAAGTGATCGTTTCACAGCCCGTCGCCAAATGAGACGCCCAGGCTCCGCGCGGTTCCGACAAGCTCGCCGTTGATGTCGACGTATTTCGGATTCGACACTGCATCGCGAATCGGAACAGCGACGATTTGCTCGCCGCGCAACGCGACCATTTTTCCGAAATCGCCATGAGCGATGAGATCCGCGGCCGCTTTGCCAAAGCGCGTCGCGAGCAAACGGTCGAACGGGATCGGCGATCCACCGCGTTGGATGTGTCCGAGGACTGTGACGCGGATTTCTTGATTGATTTCGCGCCCGATTTCGTCTGCAACCTGATAGGCAATGCCGCCCAGGCGTCTGGAGCGGCGGTCGATGTATCGCTCTTCTCCGCCGACGCGCTTCGCACCTTCTGCGACAACGATAATGTCGAATGAAGAGCCCTCGCTCTGACGTGAACGGATCGATTCGATGATCGCTTCCGGCCGGTACGGAATCTCAGGAATGAGGATGATGTCCGCGCCGCCGGCGAGGCCGGAGTAGAGCGCGATCCAGCCACAGTTGCGCCCCATCACCTCGAGGACCATCACGCGGTTGTGGCTCTCCGCAGTCGAGTGCAACCGATCGACGGCATCGGTAGCGACGAAGACCGCGGTCATGAAGCCGAACGTGAAATCGGTTGCCGCGAGATCATTATCGATGGTCTTCGGCACGGCGATCATCGGGATGCCCATCTCAAAGAGTCGCTGCGCGATTTTCAGAGTGCCGTCGCCGCCGATGGCGATGATGCCGTCGATCCCCAGCTCGCGGATGTTTTTGATGACCTCGGCCGAGCGATCCTCGCAGCGGTCACCAACGGGGTACTCGAATGGATTGCCCCGGTTCGTCGTCCGCAACAGCGTCCCGCCTTTGGGCAGGATGCCGCGGATGAGCTCGTTAGTCAGCGGCACGCACGACTTCATCAGCAGACCTTCGAATCCGAGTTGGATGCCGAGGACTTCGAGGCTGTGGTCGCGCGTGGCGGTCCGGACAGCGGCGCGGATCACGGCGTTAAGTCCGGGACAGTCGCCTCCGCCTGTGAGAATGCCGATTCGTTGAACTTTGGCCATGACTGCCGAGCGCCGAGTGTACAGCGGTATTCACTCGGCACCAGGCACTCGGCACTCGGCACTTTTGTTGCTCATCCATATGGCGCGCCAACGGCGCGCAAGCTTGGAGGAAGAGCATGAACATCCTTGGATGGCTGTTATTCGGTCTCATTGTCGGCGCGATCGCCAAGTTCCTCATGCCCGGAAGAGATCCGGGCGGCTGGATCGTGACGATTCTTCTCGGCATCGCCGGCTCCTTTGTCGGCGGATTCCTGGCCTCAGCCCTTCTCGGTCGTCAGGAACAAACAGCGGGCTGGATCGGCTCGATCATTGGCGCGATCATCCTGCTGTTCATTTACCGGCTCATCGTGGGCCGGCGCACCGTCGTCTAACTCGATTCCCCCTTGCGATCAGTCCTGGCCCCGCGCATGCGGGGCCTTTTGTTTGCAGAGTGTTCAACACGTTTGCTCCAATCGGCGTACTATCGACGAAACATTTCGTCATCTGGTTCGTCACAAATGCCAAATGACGGCTGCGCGCGGCAGCGAAAATAGTTCGACCGCGGCCAGCGTTTTCCAACCCGCATAAGGAGCAAACAACCACTATGAACTCACGTACAAAACGCATTTTGTCGACGGTCGCGATCGTCATCGCGTCAGTTGTGTTCGGCATCGTCGTCAGCGCCGATCTTGGGCTGATGCGGAAGTCGAACGCGCAGTCGACACCCATTCAGACCACGTCGCCGAGTGCCACGGTCACCTCGGTGACCATTCCATCATTCGCCGACATCGCATCGAGGGTCGCCCCCGCAGTCGTTTCCATCACCTCGACCGAGGTGATCAAGACGAACAGCATGCGGCGGCAGCCGTTCGGCATCGATCCATTCGATTTCTTTTTTCCCAACCCAAATGGCAGCCGCCGCCGGCCCAACAGCCAACGCGATCAGGGCGGCGACGACGACGAGCACGCGCAGCGCAGCGGCGGCTCAGGCTTCATCATCTCCCCAGACGGCTACATTCTGACCAATAACCACGTTGTCGAGGGCGCCACGAAAGTCGACGTGCACTTCGGCGCTGACACTGAAGGAAACGGTGGGCACACCGTTTCGGCCAAGATCATCGGCCGCGATCCCGCAACCGACATCGCCCTGCTGAAGATCGACGTACCCGGCACGCTTCCAACGGTTCCGCTCGGCGATTCCGATCACATCCGGAAGGGCGACTGGGCGATTGCTATCGGCAATCCATTCCAATTCGAGAACACTCTCACCGTCGGCGTCATCTCGGCAAAGGGACGCGCTCTCGGCCTCAGCGAAGAGACGCGCTCGTTCGAGAACTTCATTCAGACCGATGCGGCAATCAACTTCGGCAATTCCGGCGGCCCACTCCTGAATATTAACGGCGAGGTTGTCGGCATCAATACCGCCATTCGCGGCGGAGGCGCCCAGGGACTCGGGTTCGCAACTCCGATCAACACCGCAAAGCGCCTTCTGCCAGAGCTCAAACAGGGCAAAGTCGTCCGCGGCTACCTCGGCATGGGCATCGTACCTGTCACCGACGAAGCGAAAGAGTCGTTCAATCTGCCGGACGCGCACGGCGCGCTCGTGCAGGAAGTGACGGCCGGCAAACCGGCGGATCGCGCAGGCATCAAGGCCGGCGACGTAGTCGTGGCGATCGATGGACGCTCCATCAACACGAACCGCGATCTGATCGACTACATCTCTTATCTGCCCGTCGGATCGCACTGCGAAAACGGCAGAGCGTCCGCTCGAAGCTGAGAATAGCCTGCAGAACAACCCTGAGCAGATCGAGCCGTCACGCAACAAGCTCGGAATGTCCGTTCAGGATCTGACACCGCAGGTGCGGCAGACGTACGGCATCGACGATAACGTGCACGGCGTCGTGGTCACCAATGTCAAAGAGGTCTCGCCCGCGGGCGATGTTCTCAGCGAAGGTGACGTGATCACCGAAGTGCAAGGTCAGAAGATCAACAGCGTGGCTGATTTTCGTGCCGCGCTGGACCGCTCGCATAGCGGACAGACAATCCGCCTGTACGTGATGACGCCCGGCCGCAACGCGTTCCAGGGCTATCGATTCATTCGCGTACCGTAAATAAACGTAAAGCCGACTCTCAGTCGGCTCGGCGCCGGCTAAGAGCCGGCGCTACGTTTGGCAAAAAGCGCCGGCGATCTCGCCGGCGCTTTTTCTTTGCATACAATCCACGTCGTGGACGACGAACGCTTCATGCGCCGGGCGCTCGAGCTCGCGGAGCGCGGCCGCTACTCGGTCAGCCCGAATCCGATGGTTGGATGCGTCATTGTCCGCAACAGCGAGATCATTGCCGAGGGGTGGCATCAGCGTGCGGGTGAGCCGCATGCGGAGATCAAGGCGCTCCTCAAGTGCGATGATCCTCGCAACGCGACGATGTACGTTACGCTCGAGCCGTGCGTGCACCACGGCCGCACCGGACCTTGCTCGAACGCGATCGTCGAGTCGGGCGTCAAGCGCGTCGTGATCGCTACGGCCGATCCACACGATGTCGTCAATGGACGCGGACTCGCGCAGCTTCGGCAAGCACGAATCGACGTTGAAACGGGGCTTCTCGAAGACGAGGCGAAACGGCTCAACGAAAAGTTTCTGTATGCGGTCACTGCGCAGAAACCCTTCGTCTGTCTGAAGGCGGCGACGACGCTCGATGGGAAGCTCGCCACGGTCGCGCGCGACAGCCGCTGGATCACCGGCGACGAAGCGCGGCACAAGAGCCTGGAGCTTCGCGAAGAGTACGACGCGATCCTCGTGGGCGGCGGCACGGTTTCCGAAGACGACCCACAACTTACGCGCCGCCTCGGCTGGAACAACGCGCTCACGCCGTGGACGCGTATCGTGCTGGATCGCGATCAGCGCGTGCTGCCCACCGCGCGCGTACTGACTGATGGAGCGCCGACCCTGCTCATCACTCGCGATATCGACCTCGATGAGCTTCTACGCGACCTCTACTCTCGCGGTGTGCAATCGCTGATCGTCGAAGGCGGATCGGTCATCCATTCCGAATTCATCCGTCGCCGGCTATGGCAGAAGATGGTCCTCTTCGTGGCCCCGGCCCTCGTCGGCGGCTCGGAAGCGCCCTCGATTTTCGGGGGCGAGCCGGCCCGGCGGTTGACAGATGCGTACCGCTTTCGATTTGATCGCGCGGAACTCGTGGACGGCGATCTGATGATTACCGCATATCCGTAATGTTCACCGGAATCATTCACATCAGCGGCATTATCGAAGCGCTCGAAAAGCTCGACGCGGGCGCGCGTCTGCGAATCCGCACGAGCCCCGAAGAGACGTTCGAGCGCGGCGAGAGCCTCGCCGTGAACGGCGTCTGCCTAACAGTGATTCCGGAGGGGCAGTCGATCACAACGGAGATCTCTAACGAGACTCTTCGCCGAACCACGCTCGGCACTCTCGGCAGCGCAACGCGTGTGAATCTCGAGCGCGCGCTCGGCGTCGGCGATCGCTTCGGCGGTCACTTTGTGCAGGGTCACATCGACACGATGGGCGTTCTGACTTCGAAAAAATCGGAAGGACAGTTTGCCGTGTATCGCTGGAGCTTTCCCGCCGAATACACCGATCTCGTCGTGAGCAAGGGATCGATCGCCGTCGATGGCGTGTCGTTGACGATCGTCGATCCGGAAGAATCGAGCTTCGCCGCCGCGCTGATTCCGGAAACGCTGCGCCGCACCACACTCGGCACGGCGCGCATCGGCGATCGGGTGAACCTCGAGTTCGACATGATCGCCAAGTACGTTCGCAACCTCGTGGCGCCGTATCTCATCGCAAAAACTTGATCATCTATCGAAAGGCGCAGCAGCTCCGGATCCAGAGGAGTCCGATTCCGGAGCTCCCGTTCTGGACCGCAACGACGATCGCTCCGTATGGCGCAAAGCGCGCCGCTCCGATCGCCATCGATTACCTCGAGCTGCGGGCGAGCTTCTCCGAGCGCATGGAGGTCACGGTTTGCGAGGACGTGCGCGATGAGCTGGAGCGCAGCGCGAGCATTCGCGAGCCCGTATTGATCGAGGCCAGCGAATTCGCCGAGGTGGTGTTCAGGCGTGGGGAGGAAGCGCTTCGGTTCTGCTGCGACATCGATGCGACAGCGATCCACCTCGTCTCTACGCGTGGCACACTTCCAAAAACAGCGTGCGAACGCGCGATCGTCGTGATTGCAGCCTGGCCGGTCGACATTCCGCGCCTGCTGGAGCTCTTCGGCAACGCACGCGAGCGGCGGATGCGATGGGGCGCCGCCATTCCCGTAATTTTTCCCGCGACGACGAATCTCGACACGCTGCGCGAGATCGCCAATGCCGCGCGCGAAAACGGCGCGATGTTTCTCGCTGCATTGCCGATTGAGCTCGATCCGACCGCCCGAAAGGTGGTCGCCGGCGATCGCGAAGATTACGAGATGCTCTTTCACGGCGACGTCGAGCCGCTCCAGGTCGCGACGGAGCGACACATCGCTGCACTTGCGGCCGACATCGGCGCCGCCGATTTCATTCTGCCGCCGCATTGGGAAGAAAAATCGAATTGGAATGCGGCGATCCTCCTCACGCTGACCGCTTCGCGGATGATCGCCATGAAGCGCGACGTGGAGATCGCGTCGCGAATCGCTCGTTCCGCGCGCGTCGTGGCCCAGCTCGAAAAGCCGCTGGAGCGCATCGCCAGCGCCGCCAGCCTGTCGATCGTCGAGTCGCTGGATGACATCAGCGTCGATGTGCTAAACGACTGGCTCGATGGCGGCCGTTCCGCGTTCGTCGATCACATCAACAAACAGTGGCGGCTTCGGCGCGATGTCGGAGTCGCATAGAATTCGCGCATGCTCGCACAAATCGTACTTGCTACGCTGCTCGCACGTAGCGCCGGCTCTCAGCCGGCGCAGATGGAGCCGGCTAAGAGCCGGCTCTACGAGCTCCATTACACGATGATGCTCGGCGCCAATCACGCCGGAATGCAGGTCAGCCGCTTCGAGAACGGACGGTGGACCATCGATTTTCAGTTCAATGATCGTGGACGCGGACCGAAAGTGACGACGCAAATCACGCTCAACGACCGTTGTTCCGCCAGGATGGGCTGACGGCGCAGTGGCACAACAAAGCCGAAGATGGAAAACGCGAAGTGGCGAATGCTTTTTACGTAAGCATGTACGGGCCGCCACAGGAATCAGGGCTGCTGGCGAACGCGCTGCTTGCGTCGCCGAATCATCGCCTGCCGCTCCTGCCCGCCGGCGAAGCATCGATTGAAAAAGTGACGGAGATCTCTGTCGGCGGAAAGCAGATCATCGACTACACAATCTCCGGCCTCGGCTTCACCCCGAGCGACGTCTGGCTCGAACGCGATGGTACATATTTCGGCTATGTCTCGGCGTGGAGCACTCTCGTGCGCGACGGCTTCGAAAGCGCCGTGAAGCCGATGCTCGATGCGCAGCAGTCCGCCGCGCAAAAGCGAATGGCGGGGCTGACGAAGCGTTTGACGCACAAGCCCACGAAGGGATCGATCGTCATTCGCAACGCGAATCTCTTCGACTCAGTGCGCGGCGTGATCGTTCCGGCCACCAACATCGTAATTCGAGGTGATCGCGTCGTCGCTGTGGGAAGCGATGCAGCATCGCCGAAGGGAGCGACTGTCATCGATGCCACAGGCAAAACCGTGGTCCCATCGCCGCGGGCGTCACGACGGTCCGCGACATGGCAAACGACATCGACTTCCTGATGGATCTGAAGAAGCGATTCAATGACGGCACGCAGGTCGGGCCGCGCATCATCGCCGCCGGCTTCATGGACGGCCCCGGACCGTACGCCGGACCGACCAAGGTCCTGGTCGATAGCGAAGACGAGATTCGCGCGGCGATTGATCGCTACAAGAAACTGGGTTACGAGCAGATCAAGGTGTACAGCTCGATCCGCCCCGCGCTGGTGCCGTTCATCACCCGCTATTCCCATGAGAACGGACTGCGCGTCAGCGGGCACATTCCGGCGTTCATGACCGCGGATCAGGCCGTGCGTGAGGGCTTCAACGAGATCCAGCACATGAATTTTCTTTTCCTCAATTTCTGGCCGGACGTGCAGGACACGCGCACGCCGGCGCGATTCACTGCCGTCGCCGAACGCGGCGCCGATCTCGATCTCACTTCGCCGGAGGTGCGCAATTTCATCGATCTGCTGAAACAGAACTCAATCGTCAGCGATCCGACGCTCAGCGTGTTCGAGGGGATGTTCACCGATCGGCCGGGCGTAGTCTCGTCCGGATTCGCGGAAATTGCCGATCGATTTCCTGTCCAGGTCCGCCGCGGCCTTCTCACGGGAGGACTTCCTGTCCCGGCAGGAAAGGATGAGCGTTATCGCGCGTCGTTTCGGAAGATGCTGGAGTTCACGAAGCTGCTTCGCGACTCTGGCGTGCGGATCGTAGCGGGAACCGACGGCCTCGCCGGATATCAGCTCGCGCGAGAGTTGGAGTTGTACGTCGACGCCGGCATTCCGGCGCCCGAAGTCCTGCAGATCGCGACGATCGGCGCGGCTCGCGTGATGAAGCACGACGCAGAGCTCGGCTCGATCGAGCCTGGAAAATTCGCCGACCTCGTGATCATCGACGGCAATCCGGCCGCGGACATTCATGCCATTCGAAAGGTAGTGACGGTGATCAAAGGAGGAACGATCTTCGAGCCGCGGGAGATCGAGAACGCAATCGGAATGGTCAGCCGGTAAAAGCGCAGGCGGGCGCCTGTGACCTCTGGAAAACTTCCTTGATCCTACCGGGGTGCTGGTAAAGATATCAGAATTTCACCTACCCGTCACAACGTTGCCCAATTAAATGTCACGTAGAGGCGTTGCCGCCGCGCTGATCGCGGCCGTTTGTGTGATTGGCGTCACATTTGGCGTTGCCTGGGTCGCGTGGCGGCAGACTCAGCGGAGAGTCGAGCAGGTCTTCACCCCTCACGAAGAGCAGATCGACCTCGGCACGGTCGTCACGCGCGTTCGTGCGCTCAACAGGCTGGAGACCGCCTCGATGCGCGTCGTTCACGTCAGCACGATTACGCAGTCTTACGAGCTCGTCCCGAATGCGCTGGCGGGTGATGAGCTGACCTTCTTTGCGGCCGGCGACGTGATCGCGGGGATCGATCTGTCCCAGTTGAAGCAGGAGGATGTCCGCCGCGACGCCGACGGAACGGTTGTCGTCCGCCTGCCGCCGCCGCAGGTCCTGGTCACACGAATCGACAATCGAGCGTCGCGCGTTCTCAACCGCAAGACTGGCTTTTTTCGGCGCGCGGACATGAACCTCGAGAGTCGCGCACGTCAGTACGCGGAGCAAGGGATTCGCAACGAGGCGCTGAACAAGGGAATCCTGACGACGGCATCACAAAACGCCGAGGTCAAGGTCGCCGAGTTGCTTCATACGTTCGGGTTCCAGCGGGTCCGCTGCGAGTCTGCGACAACATCGCCTTCGCGAGGCTGATTGCGTTGCGCAGCGCCGCCGCTTTGTTCACGCACTCGGTGTACTCATAAGCTGGATCGGAGTCGTAAACGATTCCCGCCCCTGCCTGCACGAATGCGCGATCGTGTGCCAGCACAATCGTGCGAATCGTGATGCACGAGTCGAGATTGCCGGAGAATCCAAAATATCCGACAGCGCCGCCGTACGGACCACGCCGCGTCTTCTCGAATCGATCGATCAGCTCCATCGCCCGGATCTTCGGCGCGCCGGTGAGTGTGCCGGCCGGAAAACATGACAGAAAAACATCAACGGGCGTGCGGTCCTCGCGAAGAGTTCCACTCACATCCGTGACGAGATGCATCACGTGACTGTATCGCTCGACGTGGCAGAAGTTGCTCACCACGACCGATCCGCTGCGGCAGACGCGGCCGAGATCGTTGCGGCCGAGGTCGACGAGCATGAGGTGCTCGGCGTTTTCTTTCGGATCGGCGAGCAGCGCGGCTTCGAGGGCGGCATCTTCTTCGCTCGTCGCGCCGCGCCACCGCGTTCCGGCGATAGGGCGCGTCTGCGCGACGTTGTCCTGCACGCGCGCGAGCATCTCCGGCGACGCACCGACCAGGGTGCACTCCGGCGTACGCAGCAGAAACATGTACGGCGACGGATTGATCGAGCGCAACGCGCGATAGAGCGTCAGCGCGCCGGCAGTCGGATAATCCGTCTCCCAGCGCTGCGACAGCACGATCTGAAAAATTTCGCCGGCGATGATCTCTTCCTTCGCGGCGCGGATCACGGCCTCGAATTCGCTGCGCTCAAAATTCGATTGCATCTCCAGCGGCGCGGCCTTTTCAGGAAACGCCAGCAGATCAACCTGCGCGCGGCGAAGCTTTTCGATCGCCCGATCGAGGCGGGCATTGGCCTCGCTGATAGATGCGCCGGCATCAGATGTAAAAATATTTGCGACAATATATAATCGCTGTTTAACGTGATCAAATACTACGACATTATCGAAAAAGAGCAGGCGCGCATCGGGAATGTCGAGGTCGTCCGGATGCGAATCGGGAATGCGCTCGGTCCAGCCGCCCACGCCGTATCCGAAGAACCCGACCGCGCCGCCAAAGAACGGTGGCAGCTTGTCTTCGTCATACACGCGCAACGGGCGCAGCTCCTCGTTGAGCAGGCCGACAGGATCGGGCGTGCTGCGATCGAATCGCAGACTGCGCCTCGGATCGAATCCGACGAAGGAGTAGCGGCCGACGTTTTCCCCGCGCTCGACGCTTTCGAATAGGAACGCTTCGGTCGTCGCGCCGGAGAGCGCCGCAAATGCGGCCACAGGCGTGAGCGCATCGGCACTCAGCTCCCGAACGACCGGAACGATGTCGTAATCGCGTCGCAGCTCGTCGAGATTCATCGAAAGGCCTCGAGAAACAGCTCGTTTTGCGGGATGGCCTGCTCTTGCAGAAGCTCGATCCCGCCACGATCATACGCTGCCGCGATCACCGGCACGCCCGGCGGCAGCTCGACGCGAACTGCGGACGGCAGTGTGTCGATGATCAGATCGCCGTCGAATTTCGCGACTTCGCTCAACGGGCGTGCTTTCAGCTTTGGCGTGCGGTTGTAGACGATCGCCTCGATTCCTTTTCGCCGAAGCGCGACCAGCGCGGCGCGCGCGGTGCCGCCCGCGCCAATGACCGCGGCGCGGCGGCTCACGGGTAGGAGCTTCTCGAAACCGATGACGTCTGTGTTGTCTGCGATGACACCGCGGCGCGTTCGCACCAGCGTGTTAACGGCCTCCGCTTCTTGCGCGTTCTGCCGTACATCGGCAGCACGCTTCGCGAATTCGAATGCCGCATCTTTGAACGGCGCGGTCACGCTGAGCCCAGCGATTCGGTCATTCTCAAATCCCTCGGCGATTTCATCGAACGATTCGAATGACGCGATCGTGTACGCGGCGCTGACTCCCGCTTTGCGAAACAGGGGATTGTGAATCGAGGGTGAGAGGCTGTGACCGCCTGGATTTCCGGCGATGGCGAAGATTTTTTCCGGTTTGCGCAGCTTGCGATCTCCGTAAATCGGCAGCGCCCGCTCAAGGGAGAGCTGCCCCGGCGCGACATTGCCGGCGAAGAAGAGCTCCGATCCGAAAAATGGGGCGAGGATGCGCGAGTACAGCCCACGCTCGCCCATCCCGAAAATCGCGAGCCCCGGCCGGATTGCGGCGAGCAACTCCTCGTTTTCGCGCAGCGTCTGCGGCGTGACGGCGATCTTCGTGTGCGCGCAGCCAAACGCCGTCATCGCGTCGATCAGCGGCTGCAGATCAGGTATCCCTTCAAAATCGTGAAAGGACAGTACCGTGCGCGCGGGATCTTTGACCTTCCGGCCGTACTCGACGTCGACAAATCCGAAGTCGACATCGACCGGGTCGCCGCCGCGATTCGTGAAGATGATTGGCTTCTTCGTCACCTCGCAAAATGCGCGAAGGTCTCCGCGACCGCCGAACGCATCGACTCGCACTTCGATCATGTCGTGATCGGGCGGCAATTTTCGTATTGCCTCGATCGCCGCCGCCGCTGTCGGTTCGTAAATCGTGACCACAAGCTGCACGGTGTAAGTGTAGCGGCGGCCTTCAGGCCGCCGGCAGGCTAAAGCCTGCCGCTACACTGTCATCATGCGCCCCGAGCGCACCGAAGCGATCATCCTCAATACGTTTCCGGCGCGAGAGCGCGACAAGCTGGTCGTGTTTCTCACGCCGGACCACGGCAAGAAGAAAGGGTGGGCGTACGGCGCGCGCAGTCTGAAGAGCCGATTCGGCGCCGCGCTCGAGCCGCTGGCAAAGGTGCGCATCGCGTTTTTGGAACGCGAGTCGGACGAAGTCGTGCGCATCGAATCGGTCGATCTGCTGCGCTCGCTCTTTCCCGCGCAGCAAAATCTCGTCGCCAACGTCGCGGCGTCGTACATCGCCGAGACCGTCGATACATTCGCGCAGTCGGGCGATCCGGCGGAGCTGATTTATCGTCTGCTCGATCGGACGACCGAGGCGCTGCTGGAAGGCGCCGATCCGATGTCCGTCGTCGCCTATGCTGAAGTGTGGATGCTACGGCTCGGCGGAATCATGCCGGACCTGCCCGATTCGATTGAAAAGTTGATTCGACTGCCGGTCAAGGAATTCGCAAAGCGCGAGCTGCCGGTCGCCAAAATGCGCTCCCTCGCTGCAAAAGTGCGCCGCGAATTTCTCGGTCACGAGCTGAAGTCGTATGACATCCTCGCCGGCGTCACCTCGCCTCTGCGATGAGCTCACGGCCGTGGAAGTGGAACTCGTTCCGGTCGTCAAGCAGCAGTCGTCGTCGTTCGATGCGTTCACCATCGGCCCGGGTATACACCGTCACGTCTAGGAAATTGTCCTCAACGCTGGGAAGGAATGACGCCACGAGCGCGCGGACAATTTGAGGCGATCGCATCTGCTTCAAGGCGGCGTCGTATTCTTCGGGCGTCGCGATGAGCTTCGTCATCCGCCACGAGGCGGAGCCGGTGATTTCGGAGATCACGAGCCAGTATTCGAAGATCGCGAGCGGCGTTCGGTCGACGACGAAGTTTTCGTACATCGGCTCAATGAGGTCGTCGCGAATTTCGTAAGCGGGGCCACGCAGTTGAATGCCCTCTGACTCGCCGATCAACGCGTCGGTCAGCATCTGCAGATGCACGGTCGGTGCGGTTTCTCCGAGTACGAAGCTGTCGCGGAACTGGATCGCCGCGAGCTCGTGTGCGCGCGCGATGCGCTCGCGAACGCGGGCGACATCCTGGACCGAGAGCATGATGTTCGTCATGGTGTAGGGTCCGGCTGCGCCGGACCGCACCCCGCAGTTCGGCACGGCGCAGCCGTGCCCTACGACGCTAATGTATCTGTTTTAAGCGCGAGAGGAACTGCCGCGGCGGCTCGAATCCGGTGAGACGCTGCCCATCGAGCTCGTGACCAGACGAATCGAGGAAGACGATCGTCGGGACGCCGACGATCCGGTACTGTTTCGTCAGATCGGCTTTGACGCGAGTGAATCGATTGAGCTCGTCCGCCACCGCACCGTTGCTGAACGTTTTTTCGTCGAGCTCTTTACAGGGAATGCACCAGTCGGCGTAGAAGTCGACGATCACCGGCTTGCCGGTCGCCGCGATCGCCGCGGCGTCGTATTTCTTCCACTGAACGTTCGCGCCGCTCGATCGCGGCAGCGCGAACGCGGCACCGGCCACGAGCAGCAGCGACGCGCAGGCGAGCCGCATCACGCGGCCGCCGCGCGGCCCGACGCTCCGGCTGAAGAAGAGAAATGCGGCGCCGATCAGAAGAGCGGCGGCGACGCCCCATCGAAATGCGCTTTCACCGATGAGCGGTCGCACGAAGTAGACGGCCATCGCGATGAGAACGAATCCCATCGCTTTCTTGACTTGCACCATCCACTCGCCCGGCCGCGGCAGCGCGTTCAAAGCTACCAAATATGGAAACCCTAATCCGAGCGCGAGTGAACCAAACATCACGAATCCGATCAGCGGTTTTCCGATCTCCGCCACGAGCGTGAAGAGCGCCACGACCACGGGCCCAACACATGGCGCAGCGACGATCCCAACAAACAGCCCCATCACACCCGCCCCCGCCAACCCGGCCCGCCCCCCGCTCCGGTTGGCGATGAATTGCGGCACAGTCATCTCCCACGCGCCGAACATCGACGATGCGAGGACGAGCATCAACACGGCGAATCCGATCAGCACCGCCGGATTCTGCAGCCACGATCCGAACATTTTTCCGCTGAGCGCGGCGACGACGCCGAGTGCGGAGTACATGATGACCAAACCGGCGACGTAGGAAGCGGAAAGGGCAAAGCGGCGCGATCGGCGGCCGTCGCTCTGCATCGCGAAGAAGCCCATGGTGATCGGAATCATCGGGAAGACGCATGGCGTCAGGTTCAGCGCCAGTCCACCGACAAAAAGAATCAACAGCGTGAGCGGCAGTCCGTGCGAGAGAAATGCGCTCGAGAGGCGATCACGCGGCGCGGCGGAGAGGGGCGTGAAATCTGTGGAGCGGCGGGCTCTTAGCCCGCCGGCGGCCTGAGAGGCCGCCGCTACGTTGATCTTCGCCGAGGCGTCCCGCGGCGGCAAGCAGACCGTGTCATTGCAGGCCTGGTAGTGCAACGTGGCGTTCACCGACGTCGCACCGTTTTTCAGCTTCGCGGTGAACGGAATCTGAATCGTTCCTTCGTACACCGCCAGCTTCGTTCCGCCGCTGAATGTGAAGGTCTTCAGCACATGCGGCGGATAGTCGGCTTGGATCAATCCGTCGATCGCGAGCGCCGTCGGAATCGTGAACGTATCGAGTGGATGGGCGGATTGAATGTGCCAGCCGTCTTCGATCTTCGCGGTCATCACGCCGTGGCCGCTCGGATCGACGCCGCCACTCAACTTGACCAGATCCTGCCTCGGCGGAGCGAAGACCGAATTGATCTGCGCGAGAAGGATGATCGCGGTAAGCACGTTACTGCTTGACGCGCTGCTCGAGCTGCGGCAGCACGACGTCGACGTTGGCGATGTACTGCGATTTGGGGAAGTTTGCTTTGAACGAGCGGAACTCGCTCAAAGCGCTCTTGTAATTGCCCTGCTGCACGTAAATGTCGCCGGCAAGGAGGCGAGATTTCTCATAGGCTTCGCCCTTGGTCTGTACGGTGGCGAATTTGCGGATCGTTTTCAGGCTCTCGTCGAAGTGCTTTTCCAGAACCTGAGTGAGCGCCAGCTCGTAATAGGCGCTGTCGCGGACGTTTGCCGGCACGCCGCTCTCGGTCGTCAGCTTCTTGAAGCGCGTCTCGCTTTCAGTCAGTGCGTAACGCGATCGAAAGGCCGTCGCCAGTTCGAGCCGTTTCTTGTAATCCATTGTGATCGCCGGCTCTTCTTTCACCTGCTTCACGAATGCGTTGTAGCTGTTCTCGGTGTCGTTCAGAGCGCGAACGAATTCGTTGGCGGGAAAATAACCGCGAATGGTGCCGGCGATCGTTCCTTCCGGCGTGAGCAATAGGAACGTGGGAAGCGTCGAGACGCCGAACTGCTGCGCGACCTTCGTTCCCTCGCCTGCATCCTCGGTGTTGAGACGTAGCAGAACCTTGTTGTTCGTCGCTTTCTGAAAGACCTCGGAGGGGAAGACCTCCTGCTCCATTTTGTGGCACCAGCCGCACCAGTCGGCGAACAGATCCACGAAAATGAGCTCGTTGTGCTCCTTCGCTATCTTTTGCGCCGCGGTGAACGATTTCAGCCACGGCCCCGCAAATACTTGCTGCGTCAACAGCATCACCGCTGTGGCGAGCAGAAGGGTTCGTCTCAACATGGCGTCCCGGTCATCAACTGTCGCTACCAGAAGCCTATTCCGTTTCCGCGGCTCCCACCGGTGACAAATCGGTCGAGGCATTTCGCTTCTTTTCCGCATACTTCCGTGCGGCATCCACGAAAGCGCCGAACAGCGACGTGGCTGAGCTCTCCGCCGCCATGTCCTCGGGATGCCACTGCACGCCGACATAAAACGGATGCGATGGATCCTCGAGACCCTCGATGATGCCGTCCGGCGCGAGCGCTGTGACGCGAAGGCCCTCACCGACGTGTCGAATGGCCTGGTGATGCGAGGAGTTTACGTTGAGTTCCTGCTCGCCGATGATCTGGGCGAGGCGCGTGCCCTCTTCCACGAGGACGTCGTGACGATGACGATCGGCAGGTTCACTGGCATGCTCGATGTCCGTGCGCAGCTCGGAATCGATGTCCTGAATCAGCGTGCCGCCCGCGGCGACGTTCATCATCTGCACACCCAGACAGATGCCCAGCGTCGGCACTCCACGTTCGCGCGCGACACGCGCGAGAGCGAGCTCGTTGTTCTGCCGGCGCGGATCCATCGGCTCGACGCTGGGGTGGCGCTCTTCGCCGTAAACGCTCGGATCACAATCGTCGCCACCCGCGAGCAAAACCCCGTCGAGGCCGTCAACGATCGCCTCAGCATTCTCCGGCTGCGGCGGGATGACTACCGGCACCGCGCCTGCGCGCTGCAGCGATTCGATGTATGTGGTGTAGGCAAAGGCTCGCTCCCGCTCCCCTTTTTTGTGGAGTACGTCCGAGCCGATGCCAATGATGGGCTTCGTCATATTGCAAGTATGACGCAAGAACGTTGCTCGTTGTTCGTTGTCCGTTGTTCGTTCACAGACGGCGCCACGAAGAACGAACAGCGAAGAACGAAGAACGCTATGAAGCAGGTGCCGGCCGTCCCAGCAAAAATCCCTGGATCTCCTCGCATCCCGCGTTGCGCAGGAACGCGAGCTCCGCGGCCGTCTCGACGCCCTCAGCCACGACGCGAAGATTCAGTCCGCGCGCCATGTCGATGATCGCGGAGACGATTGCCCGATCCGCCGCGCTCCAGTCAATTGCGTGCACGAATTCCTGATCGATTTTCACGCTGTGGATCGGAAAGCGACGCAGATAGCTCAGCGATGAATGTCCGGTGCCGAAATCGTCGAGCGCCAACTGCACGCCCATTTCGTTGAGCCGGTTCAGCGTGGCGATCGTGCGCTCCGTGTTCTGCATCGCCGCGCTTTCGGTGATCTCCAGTTGCAAGTCGCCGGGGTTGAGTCCGGAATCCTCGAGCGCGCCGACGATCATCTTCAACAAATCGGCGTGCTGGAACTGACGCGGCGACAGATTCACCGACATCCGCAGTGTCGGATAGATCGATTGCTGCCACCGTCGCGCCTGGCGGCACGCCGCGCGCAGCGCCCATTCCCCGATCGGCATGATCATCCGCGTCTCTTCGGCGATCGGAATGAACTCCGTGGGCTCGATCGGCTCCTGTCCCGGCCGTATCCACCGTAACAGCGCCTCCATTCCGACGATCTCCTGAGTCGATGTGCGAATGAGCGGCTGGTAAAAGAGACTCAGCTCGCCGCGCTCCAGCGCGTGGCGCAGATTGTTCTCGAGCGAGAGCCTCTCCATCGCCATCGTGTTCATCGATTGCGTGTACATCTGCACGAGGTTCCGTCCCGCTTCCTTCGCGCGGTACATCGCGTGATCGGCATTTTTCAGCAGCGCTTCCGCGGTGTCGCCGTCGCTCGGATAAAGCGCGATGCCAACGCTCGTGGTGATGAACAGTTCGTTGCCTTCGATGCGGACCGGCTGCGCCACGACGTCGAGGATCTTCTGTGCGATTTTCGCGGCATCCTCGGGCACCTTGAGATTCGCCAGCAGGATCGTGAATTCGTCACCGCCCATGCGCGCGATCGAGTCCTCCTGGCGCAGCGCGGTCTTCAGCCGCAGGGCGACTGCCTTCAGCAGCTCATCACCGAGACTGTGACCGAGGCTGTCGTTGACGTCTTTGAATCGGTCGAGGTCGAGGAACATGACCGCCAGCGGCGTACTCATGCGCCGCGCGTGTGCCAGCGCGATCGTCAGGCGATCGCGAAACAGCCGTCGGTTCGGCAGACCGGTCAACGCATCGTGGTAGGCCTGATGTTCGATCTGCTCCTCAACGACCTTTCGCTCGCTGATGTCGCGGGACACGCTCACGAACTCGTCGACTTCATTGGTCGACGGGTTGCGAACGGAGCGGCTGGTGGTCTCGAACCAAACCGTCGTGCCGTCGCGACGAATGATGCGATAGCTGTAGGTCGTCGGCGTCGATGGATTGATGAGAAATGACAAATGGCGAACCTCTTCGCGGTCGACGGGCGCGATGAACTCGTAGATGGACTTGCCGACGAGCTCCGCAGGGTCGTATCCGAGGAGGCGGCGGGAGGCGTCGGAGGCGTAGAGGATCACCCCTGATGTCGTCGTACGCGAAATGATGTCCGTCGAGTTCTCAGCCATCAGGCGGTAGCGCGCCTCGCTATCGCGCAGCGCGCGCTCGACGCGATTTCGCTGCAACGCGTTCATGAAAATCTCGCCGGTGATGCGAAGCAGTGTGACGCTCTCTTCGGTCCAGCTTCGCTCGGACGCGCTGCCGAATCCGAGCGCGCCGATCACGTCGCGGTTGTAGACCATCGGCACCACGACGACGGAACGGTTGCCTCCCTCTTCGTACGCTCGCCGCTCGCCGATCGCTTCCGGCGGCAGATCGTTGACATTGGCGATGATCCGCTCGAATTGCCGGAGCCGCTCCATGCTCCACGGAAACGCGGCGACAGGAAATTCGCGGCCAACGCCCGACCGCCCGGCCCAAGCGGACCAGTCGTAAGCGAGCATCGCCGTCTTTCGCTCCTTGTCGAACAGATAAACGTAGCTGCGGTCTGCGCCAATGAAGCGGCCTACGGATCCAAGCGCCTCGCGAATTCCGTTGGCGATTTCGTCGGCCGGCAGGTTGATGAAATTCGTCGAGATTGCCGAGATCAACCGCTCGAAATCGAGGCGATGCTGCAATGAATCCTGGACGCGGCGGCGCTCGCTGGCATCGATGGCCATCGACACCATATCGGCAACCGCGCTCGCGAAGCTCTCCTCCTCTGTGTACCAGACGCGCGAGCCGCCGATGTGTTCATTGCAAACGACGCCGACCAGCTGACCCAGGCGGCGGATCGGAGCTTCGATGACAGAGGTAACGCCGAGCGGCTGGAAATATGAGGAGAATTCCGCGGTGCGCGGATCACCGTTCGCATCCGTTGCGGCGATGGTGCGCTCGATTTCGAGCGCGCGAAAGTACGTCGGATAATCGGCCGCTGGCAGCTCGTCGCCGTTGGTGTGGCGTTCCGCGGCGCGCTCGTAAAGATCGGCGCAGCGAACGGACTTCCGATCTTCGGTAAAGAGCCAGACGCTGACGCGATCCAACTGCAGTGTCCGCGCGGTTTCCTCGTCGATTTCGCGAATCGCCTGAGCGAGATCTCCCGAATGCAAAGCGTGACGCTTGGCGAGGCTTACCAGCACCTCGTTCTGCCGCCTTAGCCGCTCCTCGGTTGCACGTAGAGACTCGAACCGTGCTTTGGTTTTGGACAAGGCAACAATGGTAACGTAGCGCTGGCTCTCAGCCGGCGCCGAACCGGCTAAGAGCCGGTTCTACGTCACCCGTCCCAGCGGGTAAATCTTCACGTTCACCTCGCTCGCGTAGTGCCGCAGCGGGCTTGCCTGCGATCGCCGAATGCCCGCCGCCCAGATGAGGGTCTCCTCGAATTCGACGACATCCGCGCGCTGAATCGGGTATGGCTGATGATGGACGCTAGCACGGCACAGTCGGTGATCGCTATCGATCGTGTAGAGAATGTAGCGCTCGATGAGAAAGTGCTCGATCGTCCCGGGACTCGCGTTCGTGACAATACCTTCCATGGGCCGGTAGCGAATCCGCGCGTTCGCCGGCGTGGTGCCGGTCGGGTCGTCGCGATGGGCGACGAAATCGATCATCGGCACCGGCTCACTCGTCGCGATGAAATCAATCTGCGAATGGAAGTACGGCAACTTGTACGCGGCCCGCGCCGCGGCGACGGCGATCGAGCTCGATGCATCGAGACTGAAGAACCAAATGCCCGGATCGCGACCGTTGCGGTGAACGTACGTTCGCACGTTGATCTCATGAAAGCTCGAGATCCACGGCAACGGCGGCGTCAGAATTGGCCTAACACCGGTGAGCGTGAATGGGACGAGTCCGACGTAAGCCTTTCCATCAAACGTGTCGATCGTCAGCTCCGGCGCCACCAGCCGCTGCAACTCCTCCGGGGGAATCTCCCAGTGCAGAAAAAGAAGGTGATGCCAATTTTGGTGCATCACCACCTGCGCATTCGGCTCGAGCGTCGGGGCGACACGATCGATCGTGTCAACGGAAGTCATCAAGATCCTGCTTTACAATCCGCATTCCATGAAACGCGTTGCCATCCTCCTCGTGCTATTTGCAGCCTGTGCAACAACGACGAAATCGAACCTTCCGGAACCGGGCATCGGAATCGAACAAGTCGTGGGGCCCGCGGATCTCGGTTATCCGTACGGGCCGATCGAAGTGAAGTACAACCTTGCGGTCCAGAACAACGCGACGATTCCGATCACGCTGACTCGCGTCGATATCCGCAGTGACGATCCTGCCGGCGGCGCGTACAGCCTTCGCCGCAATTTCTACAATTTCCATCAGGTGATTCCGCCGAACAGCGTCGGAGTGGTGACATTCTGGGCGAGAGCGATGTCGTGGGGACGAGGCATGCGCGACACCGAGCCGGTGACCGTGCGCGGCGTCGCGTACTTTCAGACTCCAACGGGCACGACGCAGAAAGTGTTCATCCGCGAGCTGTCGCAGTTCAGCCAGTAGTAGGTCAACGGTTTCGCTGTTGGAAGAGCCAGCGCGCCATGTTCGGATCCGCATAGGCGAGATCCCATGAATCGTGGCCGACTCCCCGGTATTCGGTGAATGTCACCCTACCGCCAATTGCCCGCAGGGCGGCGGTCATGTTGCGCGATTGCGCGACCGGCACCTCGTTATCGTCGGTTCCATGAAACGCCCACACCGGCATATTGCCGATCATCGCAGCGAGCGTCGCGAACGGGTTCGATGCGCCGACGATTCGCGCGACGTCCGGCGGTGGCTCGATGGGAAATGGATCGGCTGGATCGCGAGCGACCTCGCCGCAGATTGGAACCGCAGCGGCAAACAGTCGCCGATGACGCGCCATGTACCACGTCCCCGAACCGCCCATCGAGATGCCGGTGATGTAGATGCGGCGGCGGTCGCCGTGAAATTCGCGAATGGTCTGCTCGAGCGCGGCGAGCGCCTGCATCTCCATGTCGCCGTACCACTCCTGCCCTTCACGGCATTGCGGAAAAATGATGACCGCTTTGAAACGACCGCCGAGGCGGTCCAGCGCCGCAGGAAGGCCAATGCTGAGTTGACGCACATTGTCGTCGCCGCGCTCGCCGCTTCCGTGAAGAAAAAGAATGACCGGCCAGTGATGCAGTTTCGTGTAATGCGCGGGCAGCCACACACGATAGCGATATTCGTGATCGCCAAGGGTGACGCTGCGCTCGAGAAATTTTGGCTGGCGCACGCAGCCAATCAAGACCACCACAGAGAGCACAGAGCACACCGAGAGCCTGTGGTGAAGGATCACTCGAACAAATCGTATTCCACGGCCGGCAACGGCGTGCGCCGCTCGGCAAGATCTCTGGTCCATGTTGCGAAGACGTAGAGGTCAAAGTGCAGCAGAACCACTTCGCGGCTCATCTCCCAGCGGCTGGTCAGGCCCGGCCACAATCCGCGTTTGCTCTCCTTCACGAGGTGACCGAGGTGGTAGATGACCGTCTGCTGCTGCTGGTAGCCGGCCTGCGAGCAGAAGAAATTGAGCGCCGCTTCGATTTTGAACCGCTCCTGATAACGGACCGGCACCGTCTCCCACACTTCACGTCGCATCACACGAATGCCTGACAACACCGGGCCGACTTTCATCTGCAGGTGAAAAAAGTTACGGACCGGGCCGCGGTTGCGCACGCCGATGTTCATGTCGCATTCGCCGCTCAACACCGGACGGATGAGCGATTCGATGTGCCGGTCGGTCAGAGCGAACATGTCGCCGTCGACGAAAAAGAGGATGTCGTAACGTGCGTAATCGACGCCGACGCGCATCGCGTAGCCTTTTCCGCGATTCTCGCGCAGGGCGATCGTCGTCACATCGAACGAGCGGGCGATCTCGACCGTCGCGTCCGTCGATCCGTCGCTGACGACAACGACTTCATCGATCAGTGGGTTCCGCGTGAGCGCCGTGAGAACTTCAGCGATGGTTTTTTCTTCGTTATATGCCGCGATGATGGCCGATATCCCCAAGCGCTTCACCTCAAACAAGTGTCAGGGGGCCCGAGTGCAACGGGCAGACCATACCATACGAGTGCCGAGTGCCGAGTGCCGAGTTGGCTCCGTTTGGTAAATCACTCGGCACCCGGCACTCGGCACTTTTTTCGCACCACCGCGCCGGTGATGAAACGCAAACTGTTGATGATCGGAGTCGCCGTCGGCCTGCTGCGCTGCAACACGCTGGCAAATCTACACATTATTAATCCATCATATTCTTTACGATCTGTTACGCCGCGCGTGAACCTCGGCATCCCGCCGTCGATCGATCTCGATTTCGGCATCAACGTCAACAATCCAAATCCGGTGCAACTGCGGCTCGATTACTTCGATTTCGATCTCCTGGTGAACAACAATCCGATTTTGCGAAACATCCACAGCGTGCAAGGGCTGCGCATTCCGGCGAACGGCGATGGCGATGTCCACCTCGCCACGCACGTGACCTACGACAGCATCCGGACGATCTACAACGAAGTGCTCAACATCATCCAGGGAAATCGCGCGTCGTACGGCATTCAAGGCAATGCGTACTACGACACGCCGGTGGGGCAGTTGAGATTCCCGGTGAGCGTATATTCACGATAGGCGAAATTTCAAATTTCAAATTTCAAATTTCAAATGAAAAATTAAGAAGCGGCACTGCACATTTTTCATGTTTCATTTGAAATTTGAAATTTTTGATTTCGTATCGATACGATTCGCGTCTTGATCAACCGCGAGCGAACCTCTCTTTACGTCGGAACGATCGCCGCGATTCTCTATTTTTCCGAAGGTTTGCCGTTCGGCATCGTCAAAGAGCTGGTGCCGCTTTACCTGCGCGTCGAGCACGTCGAGCTGAAGGTCATCGGCCTCGCGAGCACTGTCAGCGCCGCGTGGACGCTTAAATTTTTCTGGTCGCCGCTCGTCGACGCTTTCGGCACATATCGCCGCTGGATCGCCGGCGCGCTGATCGCCATCATCATCTCGCTCGCTGCGCTGGCGAGCACTCCCGCTTTCTTTTATGTTTTTCTCGCGTTGCTGGCGATCGGATCAGCAACGCAGGACATCGCCGTCGACGCGTTCACGATTCGCGCGACTCCGCCATCGCTGCTCGGTCCCGTCAATTCGATTCGCGTCACGGCGTATCGAATCGCGCTGATGGTCGGCGGCGGCGCACTCGCCGCGCTCGCCGGGCGGGCGGGGTGGCGGGCCGCATTTGGAGCGGCGGCAGCAATCGCCGTACTGATCCTCATCTTCACCATGACGTTGCCGGACGATCGCGGCGAGCGCACAGAGCGCGCGCATCTCTTCGGCGATCTGCTGCATTGGCTGCGACGTCCGCGCGCAGGCATCCTCCTGGCCATCGTTTTTCTCTATCGCCTCGGCGAATTCGCAATTGTGACGATGATCAAGCCGTATTGGGTCGATCGCGGTTACTCACCGGCGGAGATCGGCACGATTACCAGCGTAGTCGGTGTGATCGTCAGCGTGATCGGCGTGATCATCGGCGGTTGGTTCGTTGCGCGATACGGCCTCTACGCAGGTTTGCTCTGGCTCGGCATCGCGCAGACCCTCTCGAACCTTGGATATGCACTCGTGGCCACAATCGCGGCTGGACGATGGGCCATCTACGCCGCCGCTGTCGTCGAAAATCTCGGATACGGCGTCGGCACGGCGGCGTTTCTCGCGTATCTGATGTCGATCTGCGAACGCGAACGCGCGGCGACCGAATACGCGCTGCTGTCCGCTGCGTTCGGATTCACAGGCACGGTGATGGGCGCGGTGAGCGGCTACATCGCGCAGTACGCCGGCTATCCGATCTATTTCTGGCTGACGGTAATCCTCGGCATTCCAGTACTGTTCCTTCTGCCACTGATCCGCAATGAAACATCGCTTCTTCGTGCCTGACGCGATTGAGATCGGCGCAACTGTCGCCTTGAGCGATGAAGAACGTCATCACGCGCGCGTGCTGCGCGTGCGCGAAGGCGAAGAGGTTGAGCTGTTCGATGGACGAGGGAACAATTTCCTCGGCCGCTTTTCCGCGGAGTGCGTCGAGATCCTCAAACTGATTGCGAACCGCGAACCGCGAACGGCGATCTCGCTAGCGATGTCCATCATTCAGCTCGACAAATTCGAAATCGTCCTGCAGAAGGCGACGGAGCTCGGCGTGCACTCGTTTGTTCCGCTGATCACCGATCGCATCGAAGTGCGCATCGAGCGAGTTCGCGGAAAAGAAGATCGCTGGAGAAAGATCGTGCTCGAAGCGGTGAAGCAATCAGGCCGTTCGAGGATTCCGCCTATCGAGCCACCAATGACGTTCGATGAAGCAATTAAGCGCGAAGGAAACAAGATCGTCTTCGATGCCGATGCGCCCGAAGTGACAACCGACAACCGATCACCGACAACCGTTTTCATCGGTCCAGAAGGAAGTTTCAGCGAACGCGAGCTGCAGCTCGCGCGCGATGCCGGCGCCGCATTCGAGCGACTCGGTCCGCGCCGTTTGCGCGCGGAGACTGCCGCACTCGCAGCGGTGACCATCGTCGCTGCGCGAAGTGGCGACATTTGATAGGCTTGCGCGCTCGATGGCCAGTAACACGCTGAGCGTCACCGACAATCGAACGGGAAAGAAATACGAAATCCCGATCAATGAAGGCACGATCAAAGCCATCGATCTCCGGCAGATCAAGAACGACGCAAACGACTTCGGGTTGATGACTTACGACCCGGCGTTCATGAACACCGCCGCCTGCCGAAGCGCCATCACATTCATCGATGGTGACAAAGGAATCCTTGAATATCGCGGCTATCCCATCGAGCAACTGGCGGAGCAGAGCAACTATCTCGAAACTGCCTTCCTGCTGCTCAACGGCGAGCTGCCGAGCAAAGAACAACTCGCACAGTGGACGTACGACGTCACGTATCACACGTTCATCAACGAGAATTTGAAATCGCTGCTCGACGCGTTTCGCTACAACGCTCATCCGATGGGCAAGTTGATCGCCACCGTCGCTGCGCTCGGCACGTTCTATCCCGAAGCAAAAAATATTTTCGATGTCGAGACGCGGCAGAAGCAGATCGTGCGCATCGTGGCCAAGATGATCACCATCGCAGCGTTCGGATATCGCCACATGATGGGTCAACCGTATTCGTATCCTGACAACGACCTGTCGTACAGCGCCAACTTCCTGAACATGATGTTCAAGACGACGGAGGTGAAGTACCAGGCGCATCCGGCGCTGGAGCACGCGCTCGACGTGCTGTTCATCCTTCACGCCGATCACGAACAGAACTGCTCGACGAGTGCGATGCGCTCCGTCGGCAGCTCGCATGTCGATCCGTACTCCGCCGTCGCCGCCGCCGCGGCCGCGCTTTACGGCCCGCTGCACGGCGGAGCGAACGAGGAAGTCATCCGCATGCTCACCGAGATTGGATCGGTGAAAAACATTCCTGCATTCATCTCACGTGTGAAGAGCGGTGAAGGCGTCCGGCTGATGGGCTTCGGCCACCGCGTCTACAAGAACTACGATCCGCGCGCGAAGATCATCAAGAACGTGGCGTACGAAGTATTCGAAGTCACGGGAAAGAGTCCGCTGCTCGACATCGCCCTCGAGCTGGAGCGCATTGCGCTCGAAGATGAGTACTTCGTCAAACGCAAGCTGTATCCAAACGTCGATTTCTATTCGGGCCTCATCTACCAGGCGATGAAGTTTCCAATGGACATGTTTCCCGTTCTTTTTGCAATTCCGCGCGTCTCCGGCTGGCTCGCGCAGTGGCAGGAGATGCTGCAGGACGCCGATCAAAAAATCGCTCGTCCGCGCCAGATTTTTGTCGGCCCCGAGAGACGTGACTACGCGCCGATCGGGAAACGTTAGGTGGAGGACAGACAATCTTGTCTGTCCCGACAGGCAGGATTGTCTGTCCCGACAGGCAGGATTGCCTGTCCCCCACTCGGGAATGCCCCGGCGAATGCGGCCGTTGCAACCACTGCCGGTACCCGGAAAGGCTTTGTCGTGAAAGCTTCCAGGTACATTTTTCTTGTCCTCGTCCTTTTCCCCATCGTTGCTGCAGCGCAAATCAATGACACGTATGTCATTCCTGTCGCTGGCAACACGCCCGGTGCATTCAGCACACGTTGGGCGACGCAATTCAGTCTCTTCAATCCGCAGTCGTACGCGCTGAAAGTCAGCGTCACCTATGTGCCGACGCTCGGTGGGCAAGGCATCGAGAAGCTGGTCGACGTTCCGGCGAATGCAGTCGCGTTTTCGGACAACATCCTGGCCGATCTGTTCAACATCCAGGGCGGCGGCTCGCTACTCGTCGCGACTTTTCCTGAAGACAACAGCGGTGTCGCCGACACGGTGATTGCGCGCGCGTTTCTCGTGACGACAAACACGTTCAACAACTCGCGATCGGGAACGTTCGGCCAGACCATTCCAGGGATCTGGACCGGGCTGCAGGACTTCGCCACCGACGGCATCAGCGCGGTCGCGCACGGCGTTCGAAATCTTTCCGCGCAAGGCTGGCGCGCCAACATCGGCGCCGTGAACCTCGGCCGCGCCAGCGTCACGATGCGAGTCAGCGTCTACGACATCGACGGCAAAACTGTCTCGAAGGACATCCCGTTCACAATTCCTCCGCTCGCGCATATGCAGGATTCGCTGCCAGTGCAGGTCGACCGAGG
>QHVY01000080.1:14303-18415 GCA_003223695.1 Acidobacteriota bacterium | reverse complement strand
CTTCATAAGTCCTCATGTTTCCTCCTTCTGGCCTAGCGGATCCCGCAGAGCGGGATCAAGGAGCTGGCAGATTGTCAAAGCGGGAACTGGGAACCGCCGGGCATTATTTCACGTCACATCATCAGTATGCCGAACGAGCCGACTGTTCTGATCCTGGAGACGGACGAGGCACTTCAGGGGCTTCTCCGCGTGGTTCTTCGCCGCGGCGCCAAGCACGCTCGAACGCGGCTCGCGGCGCGGCGTCGGATTTCTTCACTAACCTTCAACACCACCGTCCTCAGACGCTGCGGCGCCTCATCGTCCTGACCGGCTCGCCAAACGTGAAATGCCGATCGGCCTCGAGGAGCTTCGCGCCGCCATTTCGGAGTGTGGGCGCGGCTCCGGGCCGCGCCCACCTCGAAGCTACATGTGGTGCGGTCGCAATCCGTGCGGCTCGAGCTCCGGTTCCGCGGCTGCGGTTTCCTCAAACTTCTCGGCGGTGAGCTATGGCTCCGAGAATCCCGCAGCGATCTTGATCAGCGTCGGCTCGCTGAAAGCAGTCCCGAGAAAGCTGATGCCCATGGGCATGCCCAGGACGTTTGCAGCGGGCACGTTGATGATGGGATAACCAGGACCGCCAGCCAGACCTGAGCTGGCAAAGATGAAGTGATCCGACAGAATCAGATCCGTCGTCCAGCCGGGGCTGTCCGTCGGCGCCACGATTGCGTCGAGGTTGAACTGTGAGAGCGCGCTGTCGAGGCTCGCGCCGGCGTCGTGATCCATCGCCAGCGCCTGGTTGTACGTTTCTCCTCCGAAAATCGGCTGCGGATTGTTCCCGGGATCAGCGCCGCTGGTGTCCATGGCCTGCGCGAACTGAAAGATCTCCTGGAAAAAGTACGGCATCTCGGTTGAAGCGTTGGCGTTGTTGAAGGCGATCGCATCGGCCAGCGTCTTGCTGGCCATCGGCACTCCCACCCGCGTGGCGAAGTACTTCTGCACATCGAGCTTGAAGTCGAATAGCAGCACGAGGAACTCGCCGTTCGCCGGCGTGAACGTGAACTGCGAATCGAGATCAACGACCGTCGCGCCGGCCGACTGAATCGTGGCGATCGCGTTGTCGAACGCTTGCACGACTTGCGGCGGCGCATTGTCGATTCCCTGACGCGTGACGCCGAGACGCGCGCCGCGCAGGCCGTTCGGATCGACAAACGCGGTGTAGTCGGGAGGCAGGGTGGGTCGGGTGCGTCCGGTTCCCTGCCAACCGAGCGGAACGCCGGACGTTGCGGAGTCGCCCTTATCCGGCGTGCGACTGACGATCACGTTGAGCGCCGCGGCGGCATCGGCCACTGTGCGGGCGTGCGGTCCGACCGTGTCCTGAGTGTGAGAGATCGGCACCACGCCGGCGCGGCTGGTTAGGCCGACGGTCGGCTTGATTCCGACGACGCTGTTGACGTTGGCAGGACAGACGATGCTGCCGTCCGTCTCGGAGCCATAGCTCACCGCCGAGAAGTTTGAGGAAACCGCAGCCGCGGAACCGGAGCTCGAGCCGCACGGATTGCGATCGAGCGAATACGGATTGTGCGTCAGCCCTCCCCGGCCCGACCAGCCGCTGCTCGAAAAGAATGATCGGAAGTTCGCCCATTCCGACAGATTCGTTTTGCCGAGAATCACGGCGCCGCCGGCGCGCAGCTTGGCGGCCACCGTTGAATCGTGAATCGCCGGTTTGCCGACAAGTGCGAACGATCCGGCCGACGTCTGCATCTTGTCGCCGGTGTCGATGTTGTCCTTCAACAGCACCGGGATTCCATGCAGCGGCCCCAGGACCGTTCCCTTCGCGCGCAGATCGTCGGCTTTCTGCGCCATCGAGAGGGCGTCCGGATTGAACTCGATCACGCTGTTGACGTTCGGGCCAATCTGGTCGAGCGCGTTGATGCGATCGATGTAGTACTGCGTGAGCTGGACCGACGTCAGCTTGCCTGCGGCCATTTCGGCCTGAAGTTGGGCAACGGTCTCCTCGTTGTGATTTGTTGGTTGCGCGTTTACCGGGAGTGCGAACACGAGGATGAGTACGGAGAGGAACAGGGAGCGTCTCATAAATCCTCCGCGTTATGGGTGAACCTGAGCGGCGTCCGGCTGGGACTCGACCGGCGGGATTCTACACCTACGGATTGCCGTCAAAGGGCTACGCTTGAAACACGTTGCGATATGCTCACGCTCTCGATGCGCCGGTTTGCGATCCTCGCACTTTTGCTGTCCGCGGCTTTCGCCGCTCGCGCGGAATCTCTGCGGCTGATCTCACCGGGAGATCGCACAACGTTGCGCGGCGGTCAGTTCGCCACGCTCTCTTGGATTCCAGAGCATCTCACCAGGAACTCGGAAGAGTGGGAAGCGTTTCTCTCCGTTGACGGCGGCCGTTACTACTCCGTCCGATTGACGCCACATCTCAACATTGCGATCCACAGCTTTGAAGTCCTCGTTCCGAATATCGACTCAGACGATGTTCGCTTGCTCTTCCGCACCGGAAACGAGCGAACCGAATCGATCACTGAAGTGCCGCAGCGTCTGCGGATTCGGGCCGAAGCGCAATTCGTCGTGCCTTCGTCGACTGCCGCTGGTGGACCGGAGCCCGCGCGGCCGCACGAGCCGCGAGTGGTCATATGGAGCATGGGCGATCACGTGGAGACGACCGCGGCGCCGCCGCAGATTTCTCCGACGAGTGCATCGTCGACGCATTCGAAGCAGACGACGCTCATCTCCCGCGCGCAGAGGGCTGTCAGTGGAGGACAGGCAATCCTGCCTGTCCGGACAGACAAGATTGTCTGTCCTCCACCGCTTCCACCGCAGCGCGACCTCCTCCTTCAGTGTTCACGCCTGAACGTCTAGTCCGCTCCTTCTGATTCGCTTGAAGGAGGGACTATGCGATTTGTATCATTACTTATTATTATTACTATTTCTCATATAATATTTGCCCAAACGGTACCGCAGACGAAAGAAGTCATTGAAGTCACGGCGACGAAGGTGGCCGAGGATGTGACGGTCATCCCGGCGTCGGTGACGATCATCGATGGCGACGACGTCCGCGCGCGCAACGCCAACGATCTGCAATCGGCGCTGTCGCTGGTCGGAGGAGTCTCGATTGCACCCGGCGGCGACGCCGGTCCTGCCGGCAGCGTGCCCGAGATATGGGGACTGCGCGAGTTCGACGCATTTCTGCTCGTCGTTGATGGCGTGCCGTGGGGCGGCGCATTCAACCCCGATCTCGCCACGCTGAGCATGGAGAATATCGATCGCATCGAGATTCTCCGCGGTGCGGCTCCGGTGATGTACGGCGCCACGTCCTTCGTCGGCGTCATTCACGTCATTCACCGAATCGCCGGAGCGCCGGGAAACGGCAGGCTGTCCTTCGGCAATTACAGCAGCGGCGGAGCGTCTGCGTCCGTGCCTCTGTCGCAGTCTGCCGCGATTCGCCAGTCGCTGAACTTCGATTATCAGAAACGTGGCTTCCGCGATGAAGCGACGCGCTTCGACCGCTCTCATCTTCTGTACCGATTCGCCTCCGATGTCGCCGGCGGAACGCTACGATTCGACAGTGATGTGACGGTGCTGCGGCAGGATCCCGCCAGCCCATCGACCACGATCACTCCTCTCGATGCGAACTACAATCCGAGCAACGGCAAGCTCGATCAGAATCGCTATCACGGCGTCCTTGGCTTCGACACCAGGGCCGCGGGCATGCCGTGGAGTACGACACTGGCGCTGACCCATGCCGATCACCACATCGTTCGTGGATTTCTCGTCGATGTGTCGGACAGCAATCCGAATTCCACGGGCTTTGAGCAGCAGCGGTCCGTCACCGATCTTTACTTCGACACGCACATCGTCCGGACGGTCTCCCCTTCTGTGCGGATCATCGCAGGTTTCGATCACCTCTACGGACGCGGGCGGGCCGACAGCGGCTTGTTCGATTATTTCGTTCCTCTGAGCGGCGCGAACCGCCCGCACAATCCCGAGCCCGACGAGGACACACACCTGATCGACCGGCGCAACTTCTCCGGGCTCTACGGCTCGGCTGAATGGTCGGCGTTGCCAGCCCTTCGCATTGATGCCGGCGTGCGCCTGAACCATACGAGCGA
>QHVY01000080.1:0-14216 GCA_003223695.1 Acidobacteriota bacterium | reverse complement strand
CTCTATGCCGACTATCGGAACACCTTCAAGCCTGCGGCTGTCGATTTCGGACCGGAGGCCGAAGGTGAGATTCTCGATCCGGAGACAGCGTACAGCGTGGAAATCGGGATCAAAGGGCGGTCGCTCGGAAGCAGACTCACATGGGATGTCAGTGCGTTCCAGATGGACTTCTCGAATCTCGTCGTCGCAACACTCCGCGACGGCCAGCCGGCGCTGGAGAACGCGGGACGTGAGCGCTTTCGCGGCGTCGACGTCAATCTCGATTATGGTTTCCTCGAGGAGTTGCATTGGGAGCTCGGATACTCCTACCACGACGCGCGCTTCCGGGATTCCATACAGAATTTCGACGGCACGCTTACACAGCTCGCCGGCAAGCGTCTCGAGATGTCGCCCTTCAACCTCCTCGGCACCGGTGTCGTGTTCTCGCAGAAGAACGGCTTGAACGCGAACGTGGTCATGAACTATGTCGGCAACCGCTTCCTCAACAGACGCAACACTGCTCTCGCGGCGGCGTTCACGACGTGGAGCGGCGGAGTCGGCTATCGCTTCGGCCGGTCTCCGAGAGCGAGCTCGGGGACGGGCAGTACTACCGGATGCCGGCACGCTCGTGGGAGATTTCTTACCGCACGAACTTCTAAGATTGATACCTGTTGAATCGCACCCTACTGCTTCGCGCGGCGCTGCTCCTCGCCGCAGCGCCCGCGCTTTTTCGCGCGAGCTGGCATCAGCCGCGATTTGTTCTTCCGCCCAAGAGCGGCAACGAATCGGCTGTTTTCTTTCAAAACGAATTCCTGCCGGCGACAGCAACAGCGTTCGTACACGGTCCATCGCTGGCTGAGCTGCCGAACGGCGATCTCATCGCCGCCTGGTACGGCGGCAGCGACGAGACGCGACGTGACGTTTGGATCTACTCTTCGATTCGTGATCGCACAGGCCGTTGGTCCACGCCGCAGAAAGTGGAGGACGGTCGCAACACTGAAGATGCGATTGAAGTGGGCATCAAGAGCGTCGGCAATCCGGTGCTCTTTGCCGATGATCGCGGTGTGACGCTGTTCTACGTCGCGATTCCGTTCGGCGGCTGGTCAACGGGAACGATTTGCATGACGACATCTCGTGATGGCGTGCGCTGGTCGCGTCCTCGCCGCCTTGCCGCCTCCCCTTTCCTCAACCTCGGCGTCCTGGTGAGAGGGCGTCCGCTGCCATATGCCGATGGCACGCTCGCGGTGCCGATGTATTTCCAGCTTGGCCGCAAGGGATCGGGCGTGCTGCATGTCACGCGCGACGGCGATGTCCTCGATGAGTCGCGCCTCGAGGACAGCCGCCCGCTCATTCAGCCCTGGATGATTCCCATTTCCGCCGACCGCGCAATCGCGCTGCTGCGCTGGTCGTCGCAAATGCCCGGATGCGTCCGAATGGTGGCGATGAGTCGAGGAGGCGTGGAGTGGTCGTCGGTGTTCGGGACGCCGCTTGTGCACCGCGACTCGGCGATCGCCGGCGAGTCGTTGAACGATGGGTCGCTGCTCGTCGCGTATAACAACACCGCGTGGGACCGCCGCGATCTATCGATTTCGCGCACTCCTGATGCCGGCTGGCATTGGTCGAAGCCGCATCCCATCGAGCGCGACACCACACCCGATTGGAACGTGCGCCGCGAATACTCATATCCATACTTTTATCGATCGCGCGATGGTCTCATTCACCTGCTCTACAGTTGGCGGCGTTCGCGAATCCGGCATCTGATCTTCAACGATGCCTGGGCGATTTCCCGATGACCGTGCTCGTTCACATCGTGACGTTCAGCGCATTGTTCATGCTGCTCGTTCCGCGAAAACGACCGTGGATTCTTGCCGCCGTCGCAGTCGCTTTGATCGCGGTGTTTACAAAGACGCCGCTCGAGCTGCAATTCTGGAGCGCGGTCGGCATGCCGAGCATCATTTCGCTTTCACTTCTGTGCGATCTCGCGTTGCGCCGCCACGGAATGCCGCTGCTTGCTGATCGCGGCGTTCTTCTGGCGATGGAAGCCGCCGCATTCGTGATTCTCGAGCCGGCTGCGCTCGGATTCCTGCCCCTCGATTTGTACCGCCTCGGATTTTCGCCGCTGGCGCCGCTCGCGATCGCGATCGTTGCGGCGATTGTTTTCCGTCCGCGCGTCGCGCTCGTCATCCTGGCAGCGCTGATCGCCTTTGATTTTCACCTCCTCGGTTCGACAAACCTGTGGGACTACCTGGTCGATCCGATCGGAGGGGTTGTTGCGGTCGCGGTTGTGGTCCGCCGGTCTTTGACTGCGCCGGCGTCAGCGCTGCCACTTGCTTCCGAATCTTTCGGTCACTTACGAGACCGATGATGATGAGGATGCCCAGAATACCCGGCACGGCAATGTGTCCGCTCGCGGCGATCGCCACGATTCTGACGCCGATGAGAGCGATAAGCACCCAGTAGGCGATTCGGTATCCGCGAGTCAACGGATAAAGAACTCGATGACCGGCAGGACATGTCAGTTTCTGAAAGCCCAGGAAGCTTCGGGTCGGCCGGCCACAAAACGGTGTGCGACAAGTCGTGCAGATTGCGTTGATCTCTGGCAAAGCCATCGAATACCTCCGCCATCCTGAAAGTACCGATAAGCCCGAGAAAGGTTGGCCGCAAGAAGATCGAGGATTTTATGGAGCCGTTGGCCGGACTCGAACCGGCGACCTGCTGATTACGAATCAGCTGCTCTACCAACTGAGCTACAACGGCAGATCGGCAGGAATTCGTGAAACACCGCGGCCGCGGATTCTATTCGAGTACACTGCCTGAAGGTGCAGACGCCGGCACGCATCATCGGTCTGTACGCCATCCTGGCCCTGCTGGTCATCCCCATCTTTCCGCATTTTCTATCCCCCAATGAGTTCAGCCGATGGATCGTCGATGCGGCGATCGTCGATGACCACACGCTCGATGTCACTCACGTCAATTCGCTTTTCGGTAACCGCATCGAGGACCTTGCGCGATTCAACGGCCGTCAGTATTCAAACAAAGCTCCCGGCGTGGCGCTCATTGGGCTGCCGGCGTACGCGATCGCGCGGATTTTCACCGCACGGCCGCGCGTGACGCTGACCGCGATGCGCTGGCTCGCGTCGACGCTCCCGATCGTCCTTCTTGCCTGGATGATGATGCGCGCGGCGCATCGCTTTGGAGTGGGCGATGAGGCAGCGTGTTGGATGCTCCTTCTTCTTCTCTTCGCCACGCCGCTTTTTGCGTATGGGATGCTGTTGTTCTCGCACGCGCTCACAGCGTTCGCGCTCTTCGGGTCATGGTTGTTCTTGTTCACGGAGCGGCGGCCCGTGCTCGCGGGCGTCCTGATGGGAATCGCCGTCTTGTCGGAGTACACGTCCGCTGCCGTCGCAATTTTGTTTCTCATCTGCGCGGCGATCTCGTCGAGGCGCGATGTCGTCCGATTCGTCGCCGGCGGTCTGCCATTTCTCGGAATTCTTCTGCTATACAACCAGCTCGCGTTCGGAAATCCTATCAATATATCGTATACATTTACTGAACACACAGACTATCGCGCGCTCGCACGGTCGGGTTTCTTTGGACTGCATACGCCGAGCATCGGCACGCTCGCGCTGCAGCTCTTCGATCCAAGCCGGGGGCTGTTTGTGTTGTCGCCGGTGCTGGTGTGTGCACTCTCAGCGCTCGCGGCGCGCCGGAATTTGGACAAGGCGGCGTTTTGGTCGCTCCTCGGCGCGCCACTTTTGCTGATCTTCGTCTTCGCCTGCTACCCCTATTGGCACGGCGGCTGGGGTCTTGGAGCGCGCTATCTCACGCCTGCGCTGCCGTTCATCGTTTTTCTCATCGCCTTCGCGGAGATTTCGTTTGGCGCGGCGGTGCTGATGGGAATGTCCATCGCCGCCGTGGTGATCGTGTCCCTTGTCTTTCCGTTCGTACCGCCGAACGCATTTCCTCTGCCGTGGGGCTCGCTCGCCTGGCCGATCCTCCGCGATGGTCTCGTCGCTCCGAATCTTCTGCACTTCATCGCGCGACCGATCGCCGTTGCGGTGCCGTTCATTCTCGTGATTGCTGCCGCGCTGATCGGAGTGCCGCGCCGATTCTGGAGTGGTCTTGCCGCGGGGGCGATCATCACGATTGCTGTCGGAATTCTGTACGGCGGCAGCACGTCTAGTTTGCTGATGGCGCGCGCGTACATCGAGGAGGTCTACTTCGATCAGCGCGGCGCACTCGTGCGGCATCTGCCGAAAGGCGTAGCCGTTCAGCCGTCGATCGAGCAGCATCTTCGCAACGAGCTCGAATCGCCGCCGCCGACGTGGCCGTTTTAGTAAGATTCTGCCGCTGGGCGCCCTTAGCTCAATTGGACAGAGCAGCAGACTTCGGATCTGCTGGTTGGGGGTTCGAGTCCCTCAGGGCGCACCATCTTCGTTGAGATGCGACGAACGGTAAGCGGCGAGCGGCTGATCCTGATTGTGCTTGCCGTGTTCACGCTCGTGCTGCGGGCGATCGCGTACTTTCACTACCGATTCGACTCCGATGAACCGCAGCACCTGCACGTGGCGTGGGGCTGGACCGCGGGACTCGTGCAGTATCGGGACGTCTTCGACAATCACGCACCTCTGTTCCACATGCTTACCGCTCCGGTGCTGAGGCTCGTTGGCGAGCGGCCGGACGTACTCCTCTACATGCGCGCGCCGATGCTGCTTTTCTTTGCTGTCGTCGTCTGGACTACTTACCTCCTTGGCAGCAGGTTGTATTCAAAGCGAGTCGGCGTATGGGCCGCGCTTCTGCTCGCGCTGTTTCCGGTCTTCTTTCTCAAGTCGATCGAGTTCCGCACCGATAATCTCTGGAACGCGTTCTGGTGTCTCGCGCTGCTGGTGCTGACGGGCGGTCGCGTCACCGCGTCTCGAGTCTTCATCGCCGGTCTGCTCATTGGATGTGCCATGGCGACGTCGTTGAAGACCTCGCTACTGATCCTGACGCTCGTTGCATCGGGGATCGTCACTTACATGTTCCGCGGCCGCTCGATCGCTTACGCGTTGCGCGTGACTCTGATCGCGCTTGCCGGAACTGCGGTCGTGCCCGCGATTCTCGCAGCGTATTTCTTCGCCAGGGGCGCGCTGTCGAACCTGATCTTCTGCGTGATCAGATTCAACGAGCTTGTCGTATCGGCGAAAGCGCCTGCCGATCTTTGGCTGAAGCGAATCATTTATGTGCCGGCGCTGCTGCTGATCATCTGGATCGCATGGCTGAAGCGGCCGGCAACGGACGACTGGCAGCTCCGCTGGAGATTTTCCCTGGCTTTTGCGACGGCATTTTTTGGAGCGACTCTGATCGGCTTTTGGATTTTGATCTCACCGCGGGACATGCTGCCGATGTTTCCGATCCTGGCGATCTTTCTCGCCGCAGCAATCGACCGGCTCGATGTGCGCCTGCCCGTTTACGTCGGCACGTGTCTGATCTTCGCAGCCGGCGTCTGGTACTACGCGGATCATCTCGATCTGCGGACCGACGAATACATCACGATGATGAATCAGGTCCTCGGCCTAACACGGTCGGGCGAGCCGATCATCGATCTCAAAGGCGAGACGATCTACCGACGCCGCCCCTACTACTACATCTTCGAATTCATCACCCGGCGGGCGATGCGAAAAGGATACGTGCAGGACACGATTCCGGAGGATGTCATCCGCGCCGGATGTCATGTCGCGCAGGCCGACGGCGTTTTTTTTCCGCCGCGCGGCCGCGCCTTCCTCAACGAAAACTTTGTCGACCTCGGCCGCCTTCGCGCGTCGGGGCAATGGATCAAGGATGATGGATCGTTTGGGATTGCGGTACCTGGTGATTATGTTATTTTGACTAAAGATGGTCAGGCGCATGGGGCGTTGGATGGCCTGCCATACGCCGGAAAGCGTATGCTTCAGCCCGGCGCTCACAAATTTGTGACAGCCGGAGTAAATCAGGAACTGGCATGTTTGTGGGCTCCGGCATTCGAGCGCGGGTACTCCCCATTTCATCTGAAGGATCGTGAATTCAATGGCTCTCCCGTTTTCCGTTCAGCGCACCATCGTTCTGGCGCCTCATCCGGACGACGACGTCATCGCGGCTGGCGGTCTGATTCAGCGCGTGATCGCGAGCCGAGGTGACGTCCAGGTCGTATTCGTAACTGATGGCGAGAACAATCCGTGGCCCCAGCGTTTGATCGAGAGAAAGTTTTTCCTCGAAGCTGGTGATCGCGCGAAATGGGGAGCGATGCGACGACGGCTGGGTATCGGCGAACGGTCGGCGACGTTTCTCGCGTTTCCCGATCAGGGCGTTTCGAAACTGGCTCGCCGCGGAGATACGCGTTTGCGAGATGCACTGCGTACGATCGTTGAGAAGTTTCAGCCGACGCTGATCGTCAGTCCGTCGAGCTTCGATTTGCACGCGGATCATCGCGCCATCGCCTACTACGCGCATACGGCCGCGCCGGACGCGATGATCGCAACGTACGTTGTTCACGGAGCCGCACCCGCGGCGCGCGCGGCGTGTGAGATCGAGCTCACCGAATGCGAGCAGCAGCGGAAACGTGAGGCGATCGAATGCCATGTTTCGCAGCTCGCTCTGAGCCGCGATCGATTCCTTTCTTACGCGCGCACGACTGAGCCTTTCTACGCTGCCGAGTTCGATCTCGTCCGCGTCGAGTCCGCCGCTCGCGAGCGAATGATCGCGCTGCGGCATTCGATGCGCGTGCTGTTCGGAGCGTACCCGAGCGCTGGTTCAGGTGTACAGCCCGCCGCTGACGTTCAAGACCGTCCCGGTGATGTACCCGGCCTGCTCTGACGCGAGAAAAACAGCCGCGAACGCCACGTCGTCCGGCGTGCCGAGGCGCTTGAGCGCGATTCGGCCTTCCAGAGTTGTTCGCGTTTCGTCCGCGAGCGCTGACGTCATCGCGGTCTGAATGAATCCGGGCGCGATCGCATTGACGGTCACGTTGCGCGATCCGATCTCCAGCGCGAGCGATTTCGTGAATCCAATCAGCGCCGCTTTCGATGCGGCATAATTCGTCTGCCCGGGATTGCCCATCAAACCGACAACAGACGAAATGTTGATGATGCGGCCCCACCGCGCGCGGATCATCTTCTTCACTACTTCCTGCGTGATGTGAAACGCGGAATCTAGATTCGTGCGCAAGACATTCGTCCACGCTTCGGGCTTCATACGCAGAAACAAATCGTCTTCGGCTATGCCGGCATTGTTCACGAGAATGTCGATCGCCTGCTTCTCGATGAGCACTCGGACGCGCTCGCGAACATCGTTAGCGGTAATGTCGAGCTGTACGCCGCTCGCGTGATGTCCGGCGCCGACGATCTCGTTCGCGATCTCATTGACGCGCTCGACGCTTCGTGCCGCGCAGAGCACGTACGCGCCGCAGTCCGCGAGTCGTCGCGCGATGGCTTCGCCGATCCCGCGCGATGCGCCAGTGACGAGCGCGGTCTTGCCGCTGAGATCAATGCGCATGCACAAACCTCTCGATCGACTCTATGTCGGAAACATTGATCAGCTCGACCGACGAATCAATTCGCTTGATCAAACCCGTGAGCACGTTGCCCGGGCCAACTTCGACGAACCGTCGCACACCCATCGCCACCATCCTCTGCACCGACTCAACCCAGCGCACCGGCGACGCGACCTGACGCAGCAGCGCATTGCGGACTGCGGTCGCTGTTCCGATCGGAGACGCGTCGACGTTCGATACCAGCGCGACCCACAAATCCTTGATCGGTGCCTCATCCAAAATCGGCCGAAGCTTCTCCTCGGCAGGCTTCATCAGCGCAGAATGAAATGGAGCTGACACCGGAAGAAGGAGCGCTCGCCGCACGCCTTTCTTCTTGGCGATTTCAATTGCCCGATCGACCGCTGCTTTCGTTCCGGCGATGACGATCTGTCCCGGAGCATTGATGTTCGCGACGGAAACCACTTCGCCATTCGCGGCCTCGTCGCAGATTTCGCGCGCCTGCTCGACGCTCGGACCGATGAGCGCCGCCATCCCGCGCTCGCACGATTTTCGCCGCTTCGGGCGGTGTTAGGCCGCCGACGCTGACGATCGCGCTGTACTCGCCAAGCGAATGACCGGCAACGAGGTCGCGCCGCGTCGCGCCGAAATCCTCGAGAACCTCGTGAATCGCGGAGGAGACCGCCAGGATCGCCGGCTGCGTGTTCTCCGTCAGCTTCAGTTGATCTTCAGGACCTTCGAAACAGAGTTTGGAAATCGAGACACCGAGTGCCTGATCGATTTCGTCGAAGACGCGGCGTGCCGCCGGATATTTTTCCGCGACGTCGCGCCCCATGCCGGCGTATTGGCTTCCCTGCCCCGGAAAAACGAAGGCGGTGTTGTGCTCCATCGCGGCGCGAATAGTAGCTTAACGTGGAGCCGACTCTCAGTCGGCTCGGCGCCGGCTGAGAGCCGGCGCTACGTAGAGGCCAGCACGCTGCTGTCGTGCTCGCGTGCGTGAAGATCCATGACCTTCTCCCGAATCTTCTGATCGATGCGATTCAACGCAAAACCGCGCGCTACGCGGATCGCATTCTTGATCGCCTTCGCGTTCGAGCGCCCGTGGCAGACGATGCATCCGCCCTTGACACCGAGGAGCGGAGCACCGCCGTATTCGGAGTAGTCCATCCGCCGCTTCAGGCCGGCGAAGCCATTTTTCGCCAGCAGTGCGCCGACTTTGCGCGGCAGCGACCGTGTCATCTCGTCGCGTAACAGCGTGCTCACCATCTCTCCCAGAGCCTCAGATGCCTTCAGCACAACGTTGCCGATGAAACCATCGCAGACGACGACATCAGTATTGCCGTTGTAGATGTCGCGTCCTTCCGCGTTGCCGATGAAATTGAGACCAGTCTCCTTCAACACGCGAAAGGTCTCTTTCGTCAGCTCGTTGCCCTTGCCCTCTTCTTCACCGATCGACAGCAGTCCGATGCGCGGCGCTTCGATCCCGAACACCATCTGCGCGTAGAAGTGACCCATGACCGCAAATTCGCGGAGGTGATTGGGCTTTGCATCGACATTCGCGCCCACATCGAGCAGCAGCGTGTGATCATTGACGTTCGGCAGGATCGCCGCCAGCGCGGGGCGGCTCACACCTTCGATCATGCCCATGACCATCCGCGCTGAGGTCCAGCTCGCGCCGGTGTTACCCGCCGACACGAATGCGTCCGCTTTCCCTTCGGCTACAAGATTGGCGCAGACGCGCACGGACGAATTCCGTTTGCGGCGAAGCGGCGCAAGCGCCGTGTCGTCCATCTCCACCACCTCGCGCGCATCCACAATTTCGATATTGTTCGGAACCGAATCGGCGAGCTCTTTGCGGACGACCTCTTCCTGCCCGACGAGAATCACTTCGACCGAGTATTCGCGCGCCGCAAGGATCGCGCCCTGCACGATCTCATGCGGCGCATGGTCGCCGCCCATCGCGTCCAGGGCAATGCGAACCCGGTTTTCCATCGTCCGGAAGTTTAGAGGATGTCCTTCACCGCGATGACTTCGCGTCCCTTGTAATAGCCACACTTCGGGCAGACGCGATGCGGCATTTTCGTCTCATGGCACTGCGGGCAGACCGACGTCGATTTCTGCTTGAGGAAATCGTGCGCGCGCCGCGACCGCGTTCTCGCTTTGCTGTGGCGCCGTTTTGGATTTGGCATCGTGAGCTCCTAACTTTCTCGTTTCTTCATCGCCTGCTGGATCTCGCTCAAGGCTCCCCACCTCTCGCCGACGATGGAGGTTTCGCACGCGCAGGTCTCCCGATTCCGATTGGCGCCGCAGTACGGGCACAATCCGAGGCAGTTCTCGTCGCACAGCGGCTTCATGGGAATCGAGAGCTGAATTTGTTCGAGAGCCAGGTCGCGCAACGAAATTGCTCGTTCGATGTAAAACTCGACGTCGAGCTCTTCGGGCGCAATCTCGAGTTCTTCGTCCTCCTGCTGCGGGAGTTCCGGCCGAGGATGGAATCTTAAGTGAAAGCTGGAAGAGCTGGCAAACGGAGTCGGCTCGAGGCACCGCGAACACGCGAGATCGGCCGTGAACCTCGAGGTTCCATCGACGAGGTACTCGGCTGGAACATTGCCCTTATTCGCGTTGGCCGTGAGCGCAACCGGGCCGATGTTGACGATCTCGATCCGATCGAGCTCTGCCGGCGAAATCGAGTACATACGACTGTACGACTGCGGGCCGTCTTTGTCGATCTGGTCGAGGAGGATGTAGTCGCGAGGGTCAAACATGGCAGATTTCGCGAGTAACGCCCTCCTCCCTCATTCTATTTCGCTGCGATGCGCACCTGAAGCGTCTCGCCGTGGGAATCGGCAGAATCTGATGCCTCAATGACTTTCGCCTGCTCGAGCCCGCCGATCCACTGGTCGAGGTCGCGCGCCGAGCGGAACAGGCGCGGAGCAAGAATGCGCAGGCCGAGGTTGTCACCGAGACTGTTCAAGATCGGCACCATGCGCGAAGGGTCGATGCGCACGTTCCACTGATTTCCCGCCGCCGGCTCATCGAATACGTCCTTTTGATATTGGTCGATGCTGTGATCGAAGGACAGCAGCAGCATGCCGTCCTTCTGGCCGGTTCGTACCAGATCGTGAAGGGAATCGACGACAGCGCGCCGCCGCGGATCATCCGGCAGCACGAAGACGCCGAGCGGCCGTGGCAGCAGTTTACGAACGTCAACGTCGTAAACGCAGAGCGTTCCACCATCATCGAACAGCGTCGACATCTTCGTGCCGAAGAGACGATCGAGCTCGGTCACCGCGCGCGGCGGAGAGGTGTAGTTCACGGAGAGGACGGCGCCGCGAGGAAATTTCGGTGGAGCGGCGGCCGTCCTGGCCGCCGGGCCGCCGGGGACGGCGGCCCCTACACTGACCAATCGAATTTCGGACGGCGTCACCGAAACCGCCGTCACCGCCGGCCGTGCAATTGGGGGATACGCGCCGCGCGCGCTTTCGCGTTGCACCACGAGCGCATCGCGTGCGGGCAGTCTCGATGCGAGATCGACGATTTGCGCCGCGCTCGCCGAAACGATGAACGCGCGAAACGGATCGAGCCGAACGAAATAGCGCGTTGTGCCGACGCTTTTCCAGACAAGGAGATCGGCGCCGCCGACCATCCATGGACGCGGCAGCGGATGTTGCGCTCTCCATTTCTCGAGAGCAGCCCGCGTGATTGGATTCGCGGTCAGCTTCGCATCGAACGCCGCAGCGCTGGGAATGATCGCGAATTCGTCGGCCGACGCCGGCACGTCCTGGATCAGCGCCGGCGTCACGTGAACGGGCGTGCTCTGGCGCGGAGTGGTGGCCACGAGGAACACCGCGGCCGCACCAACGATGATGAGCAGGATTACGACAAAGATCGCTAAGCTTCGCATACGTCCATTCCCACCCCGAGCGAAGCGAAGGGGAGGAATCAGCCGAGGCGCAGCGAGGAACGGCTTCGTGGCGCCTCAGTTGACCCCTCGCTGCGCTCGGGGTTGAATGCAATCCTGTGCTCGGGTCCATCCTTCACACTCTGAGCCATGCGCTTGCCGATCGAGTCCGCCGCGCGTTTCGCCGTGCCACGCGTTCGGAATCTCGGATGCGCATCGGCGTCGACATCCGGCCGTTTTACGAGCCGCTCACTGGCATCGGGTGGTATCTCTATCATCTGCTGCACGAGATCGCGAAACGCGACGACGTCGAGCTCTTCCTCTTCGGCGACGCTCGGGTGACCGACCTGGGGCCTTCACTTCATGTTGACATTCCACCAGGCGCGCACGTCTGCTGGTTCGATCTGCGCGGCCGCGGTCGCATCTCGCGAACCCAACGCGCCATCACCGCAGCTGCGTATGTATTGTGGATGGCTCTCATCGACTGCGACGTGATGTTCGGCGCCAACTACTTTCTTCCTCGCCTGCTCGGCGCCATTGCTCGCCGGCGCGTCATCACGATTCACGATCTCACGTACAAGCGATTCCCAAACCTCCTGCAGAAGGAAACCCTGCACAATCTGAACGCCCACATGCCGCGTGAAATCGCAGCCGCCGACGCGATCATCTGCGTGTCAGAATCGACGCGCGAAGATCTGCTGCGGTACTACGAAGTCGATGCACATCGCGTCTTGGCGATCCATTCGGGCATTTCGACGTGGAGCCGACTCTCAGTCGGCTCGGCGCCGGCTGAGAGCCGGCGCTACGTTCTCCCCGATCGCTATCTGCTTTTCGTCAGCACCATCGAGCCGCGCAAAAACCTCGGCGTGCTACTCGACGCGTTCGAGCGGCTGAAAGCGCGCCGTGCCTATGACGGCGCTCTCGTGGTCGTCGGCCGTGTCGGATGGAAATCGGAGGAGCTGGTGCCGCGGCTCCACGGGCGTGATGTTCATCATCTCGACTACCTTTCGCCGAACGAGCTCGCGTCGGTGTACCGAAACGCAGAGATTTTTGTGTTTCCGTCGATCTACGAAGGATTCGGATTTCCGCTGCTCGAAGCAATGGCGTATGACGTGCCGTCGATCGCCGCGCGATCATCGTCGCTGCCAGAAATCGGCGGAGACGCGGCGCTCTACTTCGATCCGACAAGCCCGCGCGAGCTGGAGAGGGCGATCGAACAACTGCTGAGCGATCGCGGGCTCTGCGAAGAGCTCATCGCGCGTGGGAAGCGGCGTGTGGCCGAGTTTCGATGGGACGTCACAGCGGAGCAGACGTTAGCAGTAATGCGCAAAGTGTCATCGTAGGGCACGGCTGCGCCGTGCCGAACCCAGAGTTCGGCGCGACGCAGTCGCGCCCTACAATTCATGATCGCAGCTCGGAATGACAGCACCTAACAATCTCCGCGTCATCATCGACGGCCGGCCGCTCGTCCCCGCGCGCAGCGGAATCGGCGTGCACACAGCGGAAATCGCCGGCCGCCTTAGCGTCACGCCGCCGCCGCTCATCGCCAGCCACGCCGAAATCACGAATCGGCAGGGAATCGAGCGATGCCGATTTCGGGTCGATCGCGCGCCGAACGGCATCCTCTGGCAGCAATTCGTGCTGCCTCGCATCGCGGACGCCGACGTGCTGTGGGGTCCTCACGGGACAATTCCCGTCGCCCTGCGAATTCCGGCGGTGGTCACGCTGCACGATTTCAGCTCAATCACGATGCCGGGACGGCATCTGCTGAAGACAGTCTTGTCGTTCAACGTTTTTATCAGCCAGAGCCTCGATCGCGCGCGCCGCGTCGCCGCGGTTTCGAAGGCGATCGCCGATGAGGCAGTGCGCTGGTTCGGGGTACCGCGGCGGCTGCTCGAAGTGGTCCCGAACGGCGTTGACGATTTTTTTCAGCCGGACGACGGAGAGAGTGGCAACTACATCCTATTCGTCGGCACGCTCGAGCCGCGTAAGGGAATCCACGACCTCGCCGCGGTGTGGTGGTCGCTTCCCGAGCCGCGACCACCGCTGATGCTCTGCGGCGATCCGGGATGGGGCATGCGCCTCCCCGATGGCGTTGATGTCACCGGCTGGGTCGATCGCGAGCGGCTGCGGACGCTCTATCAACGCGCTCGAATCTTCGTCTACCCCTCCCGATACGAAGGATTCGGGATTCCGCCACTCGAGGCAATGGCCTGCGGCGCGCCGGTCATCGCCACACGCACCGGCGCAATTCCCGAGTATGCCGAAGGTGCGGCGCTGCTCGTCGATCCCGGCGATCTCGATTCATTGCGCGCGGCGATCGTCCGCCTGCTGCGCGATGAGCCTCTGCGACGCGATCTGCGCGAGCGCGGAATCGAGCGATCGAAGCACTATCGGTGGGATCGCAGCGCGCAGCTCATGACTGAATTGTTGTTCGAGGCGGCCCGCGGATGAGGGTGGGGATCGATTGCCGAAAGATCGCCGACTTCGGCATCGGCACTTACATCCGCGGTCTGCTGCACGCGCTAGTCGAGCTGGGCGGTGCAGAATACGTCGCGTTCGGGCCTCGCACGATCGCCGGGATGCTGCCGGGCGCCGTCGAGCACGCCGTGGTCGATGCGCCGAAATACTCGGTGAGAGAGTTGTTCGCGATCGGTCGCGACGCGCGAATCGATCTCTTCCACGCACCGCACTACGTCGTGCCGTTCGTGCGTGTGCCGTTCGTGGTCACCATTCACGATGTCATTCATCTGCATCACCGCAATCCGCTCGGGCGCATGTATGCGAGATCGATGATCGGACGTGCGGTGCGAAAAAGCCGGGCTGTGATCA
>QHVY01000079.1 GCA_003223695.1 Acidobacteriota bacterium | reverse complement strand
GGAGTTCGCCGCGCGCTTTCCGGCGTGGCTGTTCACGATCGGCACGGCGCTTTTGATCGCGTGGTTCGCGTCACGCGTAGGCATCGATGCGCCGGCGGCGGCGATCATGTTTTTGACGATGCCCCTGACGATCGCCTTTTCGCGCACGGTCATCTTCGACAGTGCGTTGTCGTTTTTCATCACGTTAGCTTTGATCGCCTTCTACCTTGCCGTCGAGGAGGAGGTTGGCCGTCCGCCGTTAGCCGTTGGCCGACGACAAATTACGGCGAACGGCGAACGGCGAACGGCGAACTGGTGGGCGGCAGTGGGGTGGGCGGCGATGGCATTCGGCATCATTACGAAAGGTCCGGTGGCGCTGGCCGTGCCGCTGATCGTCGCCATTCCGTGGACCATTTGGCGAAAACGGGCGCGCCATGTGGTCTCCATCGCCGGGCTGATTTTGTTCGTGGTCATCATCGCGCCATGGGTCTGGGCGATTTCGTTGAAGATTCCCGATTTTCTGCGCTACGTGCTCGTGACCGAAACTGCACAGCGCCTAACAACCGGCGCACTCAAGCGTACCGGTCCGCCGTGGTATTTTCTGCCGTACTTGTTAGGCGGGGCGCTGCCGTGGGTGTTTTTAACGTGGAGCCGCCTCTCCAGGCGGCTCGAGCCGGCTGAGAGCCGGCTCTACGTTTTTTTGCTGCTCTGGATCGCAATTCCGTTCGTCTTCTTCTCGCTCTCACAATCGAAGCGCCCGCAGTACATCCTGCCGCTGATGCCGGCGATCGCGCTCCTCGCGGCGAAACGTTGGGAGAAGCCGCGCGCCGCGGCGATCGCGATGGCGATCGTCGGAGCGCTGCTGCTCGCGGCGATTCCCTTCGTGCACATTCCCTTCGGCGCCGGCACGGCGATCATCCTCGGCGCGTCGGCGCTGCTTTTCGGCTTGATCGCCATCTTCACGCGTGGAGCGATTGCGCTTATCGCTCTGTCGATTCCGATGCTGCTCATTCCGCTCATGACCGCCGGCGTCATGCGCTCGATCAGCGGGCGGCGCTCAGAAAAGGCGCTCGTCGCGGACATCCGTTCCATTTTGCAGCCGGAGACGCAGATCGTCGGAATCGAAGCGTTCACCGGCTCGATGCAGTTCTATCTTCAGCGGCCGATCGTGATCGTCACGCCGGACGCCGAGGAGCTGACGAGCAACTATATTACTCGTCACTATAGTGACTTCGTCGGAAAATCTGTGCTGCAGCCGAAAAGCTGGCTCGACGAAGCATTCAAACGCCCAGCGACGATCTTCATCGTGAGAGTGAATGACCGGGGGAACCGCTCGCTGGTCGAAGCACACGGCCGGCGGATCGTCGCTGAAGACGCCCATTTCGTGGCGTATACAATGCCTCGCTGATGTGCGGCATCTACGGAATGATCGCCGAGCGCGGCACGGCGCTCCGCTATCCCGAGGTTCTCGAGTGGATGGGGGAGGCGCTGCGTCATCGCGGTCCTGACGGCCGCGCCGTGCTCATGAATCCCGACGCGGTGATCGGCACCGAACGGCTGCGCATCATCGACCTGCACGAGCGCGCCGATCAGCCCTTCGCTGCGCCCGGCTCGCAGGTTTGGCTCGAGTGCAACGGAGAGATTTACAACGCGGCCGAAATTCGCACGCGCTATCGCGAGTATCCGTTCCGATCGCAATCGGACGTGGAAGCGATTCTGCCGCTCTATCTCGAGCGCGGCAGCGACGCGATCGCCGAGATCGATGGCATGTTCGGCCTGGCCATTTGGGACCATCGCACGCACACGCTCCTGCTCGCGCGCGATCGAGCCGGCGAGAAGCCGCTCTTCTATGCGCGTGTCGGTCAGGAGATTCTCTTCGCGTCCGAGCTGCAGTGCATCCTGCGGCATCCCGACATCAGCCGCGACCTCGACGACATCGCCATTGCCGAATACCTCCGCCTCGGCTATGTGCCCGAACCGCGGACAATGTTCCGCTCGATCCGCCGCGTCGAAGCGGGGACCTTCGTTCGATTCACGCAAAGCGGCAAACAGGTCGTTCGCTATTGGGACCCTGTTTCGTTCGCTGTTGGCCGTTGGCCGTTGGCCGAAGCAGTGAATACCGCAAGACAGTTGATTGAGCGCGCTGTTGAAAAACAAGTGATGTCTGATGTGCCGGTTGGCGTGTTCATCAGCGGGGGGATGGATTCCTCAATCCTGGCGACGCTCGCCGCGAAGTTCATCGGCGTCGACAAGGTGCACACGTTCTCCGCGAAATTCGCGGAGGAGTCATACGACGAAAGCGGCGATGCGGCCGTTCTCGCGGCGCACATCCACACCCGTCACGTGCCGGTGCGCACAGACGAAGAAGCGCTGCTCGAGGCGCTGCAGCACGTCGTTCGCGGGGTTGCCGAGCCGCTCGCTGACGCCGCGATCCTGCCGACATTTCTCCTCGCGCGCGCCGCGCGAGAACACGTGAAGGTGATTCTCAGTGGTGAGGGCGCCGACGAACTCTTCGGCGGCTATCCCACATACCTCGGGCACAAACTCGCGCCGCTCTACGACTCGCTTCCCGGCTTCGTTCGCGCAGCGCTGAGGCGGATGGTGCAGGGTGTGCCGGCATCCAGTCGCAAAGTCACGCTGGAGTTTCTGCTCAAGAAATTCGTCACCGATGCGGAGAGGCCGTGGATCGAGCGGCACCTCGCATGGTTCGGCACCGGGCTGTCGCCGGCGGTCATGAAATCGATACCGGCGGAAATCCCCGAAATGCCGAGCGTGCCCGCCGATCGCGATCCACTCACCGGTGCGATGCTGCTCGACTATCGCAGCTATCTGCGCGACAACCTGCTCGTGAAAGTCGATCGCGCGACGATGCTGTCATCGGTCGAGGCGCGTGCCCCATATCTCGATCGCGATGTGACGCGTTTCGCGTTGTCGCTTCCCGCCGATCTGCGCGTGCGACGGACGACCACGAAATGGGTTTTGAAAAAAGCGGCCGAAAAATGGCTTCCGAAAGATGTGATTTACCGGCGCAAGCGCGGCCTGAGCGTGCCGATTGCGAACTGGATCAACCATGGACTGCGCGCTGATGTCGATCGCCTTTTATCGCCGGAGCGCGTCCGCGGCGACGGAATTCTGAATGAAACGTACGTGACGAATCTGCTCGCGGAACACCGAGCGGGGCGCGCGAATCAGGCGAAGCCGCTGTGGGCGCTCGTGATGCTCCAGTACTGGCTGGAGACTTGGGCCTAATTCGTAAATCTGCTGACGCGCAAACTCCTGGCGAGCTCGGCGATCTCGAACGGTTTGGGAACAACTTCGGCCACAACGGATGCATCGACCTCTTTGAACTTCTGATCGGCGTACGCCGTGATCACGAGAACCACCGGCTTGGTCGTCGGCGGATTCTCCTTCAAGTAGTCGATGACATCGAAGCCGTCCACGCGCGGCATCATGAGGTCGAGAAGGATGATGTCGTACTCGTGCTGCTGAAGCTTTTCGATTGCCTGCGCGCCGTCGGCGACCGAATCCACGTCAAAACGTTCCCGTCGGACGATCGTGCAGAGCAGTTGCCTGATTGATGGATCGTCATCGGCCACGAGCGCGCGCGGCCTCGAAACTTTTGCCATTTTTGAATTACCTACGACCGTTTGACCTACTGTATTAATTGAAAAATGCGTGCCACTCAGGCGCTGCCCTCGATCATTTTTGTCAATGCCGGCGTCACGCCGATAAGTCGCTGATATGTCGCGAGTTGCCCCTGATGATAGTTTTCGTGGGCGATCCCGTGATTGAACCACGCCAGCCGTGTGCCGAGCTTGCCATCGAAACGCTTGATCCTTTGCAGCATGTGCAATTCGCCGGCGCCGCGAAAGGCCTTGACGCCGTCACGCAGCGTCGATCGCAGCGCTGATAACAGCTCGCGCTTCGATTTCAGTCCAACGATCGGCTTGCTGTACATCGCAAGAAGCTTCGGCCACGGAGCGCGGTGAAGGTTCGTATCCTCTCGACTCAATTCGCCGGCCATCATCAATGACACTTCCATGATGTGCAGTACCAGCTGGGACACACTGCGACTCTCCTCCGCCGGTCGAAAATCGAACTGTTTCGGCGGGATGTTCTCCGCCTCTGCGATGACGCCGTCGCGCGTACCTTCCCATGCCTCGATCGTTTCTTCGAGCAACGAATTCATATCAACGACTCCTCAATTTTGATTTCCGAGGTGAGCGTCTTTGCCACGGGACATCGCCTGGCGACAGTGAGTAACCGCTCACGTTGTGGATCGGTGAGAGTCCCTAGCAGCTTGATGCGGACGTCAAAGCGATGAATGTATCCCGTGGCGCTCGTGCAATCGGCACAATCCTTCGCGTACATTCGATCGCTGGTGATGTGAATTTCAGCGCCTTCCAGCGGGATTTTCTCGCGCGTTGCCACCACGCGCATGGTCATCGACGTGCAGGTTCCAAGAGCTGTAGCCAGAAAATCGTACGGGGTCGGCCCCTCATCGCTCCCGCCGGCATCAACCGGCTCATCGGCGATCAAGCGATGATGCCCCGATTCGATCTCATTGCGCAGCGATGTTCCTGCGCGAACTATCACAGGTCCCAAGAAGGCCTCCTAATCTCGAACAGACAGCATGATCGGACTCGCAGCGCCCCAGATGCCGTTCTGCCGGCCGATCGCAATCCAATACCACGTCGCCGCTTCGTTGCCGAGGGAAAGGCGAGCGAAGAGGCCGAGCTGGCCGCGAACGAACGGATTCTCGAATGGCGGCGAGAACTGGACGATCATAGCGTCCGCATCGCGCGAGGTAATCGAGTCGATCGCCGTCGCGCACGATCCCGATATCTCCACCGGAACACTGTTTGCCGCTCGAATCTGCGGCGCGGTGCGCCTGGCATAGAACATTGCCGCAGCCAGCGCCATCACGGTTGATTGCGTGATCAGCGGCTGGCTAGTCTTCACCGCGCGCAGCTCACCATTGATTCCCTCCGTGTGCATGCGCGT
>QHVY01000078.1:2467-8186 GCA_003223695.1 Acidobacteriota bacterium | reverse complement strand
TAGGCGCCCTTCTCGTTCGTGACATCGACACGCGTGGCATTCGTGCCGGTGTTCGTCGTTGTGATCGTCGCGCCCGGGAGAATGCCTCCCGTATTGTCGTGAACGATGCCTTCGATGCGTGCCGTGGCCGTTTGCGCGGCGGCGGGAAGCGCGCAGGCCAGGACAATCAAGGCGAAGACGAAATACGACTTCGCTCGAAACGTCATAGTTTTCCTCCTTAGATTTGGACGACTAGATTGCGCGCGAGTATATCGCTAACGGAGGCGCCACGCACCGCTGCTGTGGGCTGGCAAGCTGAGCTTGCCGTTGATGTTCGAGACACCGAAATCTGAGTAGATCGCATCGTAACCGTTCGCGGTGGCGGCGAGCTCAGCGTTGATCGCCGCGCCGCTCAGATTGTGCACAACGATGACGCGCTCGCCGCTGCTGTCGCGCTCGAACGACAGGATTGACGCGCTCAGATCCAACAGTGTGAGGTTGCCTTTCATCAGCGCCGCCGATTTCTTTCGCGCGGCGATCCAGTTGCGGTAGTACGACAGCAGCGACTGCGAATCGTTCGTTTCCGAAGCGACGTTCGCGGTCGCCGTTCCGGCCGCGTACGCGAACCACGGCGGTCCCGTCGTAAAGCCGCCGGAAGCAGTCCACGGCATCGGAGTGCGCTTCGATTCGTCGGCCGAAGTCGGCCCGTTCTGCAGGCCGACTTCTTCACCGTAATAGATGAATGGCGCTCCGGGCAGCGTGAGAAGGATCGCCGCGGCGCTGCGCAATTTGCCCGAGTCGTTGCCGAGGATCGTGGCGATACGCGTCTGATCGTGATTGGTGAGAAACGGCGCATCGATCGCTCCCGGCGGATAGTCGTTGCTCATCTCGCGGAGCGTCGAGGTGATGCGGCTCGCGTTGCCGCTGTTCACACCGTCGAGGATCGCCGACGCGAGCGGAAAATTGAAGTTCATCGACACGTCGCTGTAGTACGTCGCGAGCGTCGCTGTATTGACAGTGTTCTCGGCCACGAGGATGGCATCGGGTTTGGTCTGCTGCACGTCGGCAGAAAAATCTTTCAGCAGTTGATGCGTTTCCGGTGTGTCGTACTGTCCGGCGCCCGCTCCATCTTCGACCAGATAGCGCGTGGCATCGAGACGGAAGCCGTCGACCCCTTTCGTCAGCCATTCGCGGGAAATGCGAAACATCTCCGCTTTTACTTCCCTCGTGCGGTAGTTCAGATCCGGCATGCCGCTCCAGAAGACGCCGTAGTAGTACGGACCGGCATTGTTCAGCTGATGCCAGGTGGGATCGGGTCCCCACGGCTGCGTCCAGCCGGGATTTGTGGCGCTCCAGATGTACCAATTGCGCTTCGGCGATGTTGAGGACGATGCAGACTCGATGAACCACGGATGCTGCGAGCTTGTGTGGTTCATCACGTAATCGATGATCACGCGGATCCCGCGTTTGTGAGCTTCTTCGAGAAATCGCTGGAAGTCCGCGTTCGTGCCGTAGTCGCGCGCGATGGTCTCGTAGTCGGTTGTGTCGTAGCCGTGATAGCTCGGCGACTCGAAGATCGGCATCAGCCAGACGGCGTCGATGCCGAGTCCGGACAGGTAATCGAGTTTCGAAATCAGGCCATTGAGGTCGCCTTTTCCATCGCCATTCGAATCGTAAAAACTTCGGACGAAGATTTCGTAGAAGACCGCGCCGCGCGCCCATTCGTGATTCGGGACGGGGCTGACCGCGCGGCGTCGCTGCGCGTACGCGGTCGTGCTGCCACAGGAAACGACCAGAAGAAGAGATAGGGCGAAGAAAAGCCGGCGCACGAAGTTGTATTGTATGGCCCCTCACCCGCGCTTCGCGCACCCTCTCCCGGCGGGAGAGGGTCGTTGTAGCCGGAGTGAGGGGTTCGCAATGTTTGCCGCTCTCCTGTTTGCCATCGCTGTCGACGCGCGCATCGATCAGCTCCTGTCGAAGATGACCCTCGAGGAGAAGCTTGTGCAACTCACCGAGGTGACCGAAGAGCAACTGCCAAGCATCCCCGCAGGCGTGCTTCTGAGCTCCGGCGGAGCTGCGCACATCAATGAGATTCAACGGAATCGCAAGATTCCGCTACTGGTCGGCTATGACGTCATCCACGGTTACCGCACAATTTTTCCGATCCCGCTAGCAATCGCCTCTTCATGGGACCCGCAGCTCGCCGAGCTCTCGGCTCGCGTTGCCGGGCAGGAGGCGCGAGCGGCCGGCGTCCGTTGGACGTATGCGCCAATGGTCGACATCGCGCGCGACGCTCGTTGGGGCCGCATTGCCGAGGGCGCGGGCGAAGATCCGGTCCTTGGCTCGGCGATGGCTGCCGCGTATGTCCGCGGATTTCAAACGTCGATCCTCGCCTGCGCGAAACATTACGCGGCATACGGCGCAGCGGAAGCGGGGCGCGACTACAACACTGTTGAGACGTCTGAGCGAACGCTGCGCGAGGTTTACCTCCCGCCGTTTCACGCAGCGGTCGATGCCGGCGTGGCCACGCTCATGTCCGCATTTGAGAGCCTCAATGGAGTTCCCGCGACCGCGAATCGACACCTACTCGATGACATCCTGCGCCGTGAATGGAAGTTCAAAGGCTTCGTCGTCAGCGATTGGGACGCTGTCGCGGAACTGATCAACCACGGCGTCGCCGCAAACAAACATGAAGCGGCGATCAAAGCGATTACCGCCGGCGTCGACGTCGATATGTGGGACAACAGTTATGCGACGCTGCGCGACGGCGGCGTGCCTGAGCCGGTCATCGATCGCGCCGTGCAGCGCGTTCTGCGAATGAAACTTCGCGCCGGACTCTTCGATCAACCATTGACCGATGAGAAGCCGTCGCCGCCGCTGAATCGCGACGCCGCGCGCCGCGTTGCGCAGCAGTCGATCGTGTTGCTGAAGAATGAAAACGATCTGCTTCCTCTTCCGAAGTCGGGCAAAAAGATCGCGGTCGTCGGTCCGCTGGCCGATTCGAAAAAGGACATGCTCGGGCCGTGGTCTGCGGAGGGAAAAGGGGAGGAGGCGGTGACGCCGCTCGAGGCGATTCCGCACGTTCCCCTCGCTGACGCCGACATCATCGTCGCCATCCTCGGCGAATCACGAGAGATGTCCGGCGAAGCGGCGTCGCGAACATCGATCGATCTTCCCGACGATCAGGAAAAGTTGCTCGAATCGCTCATCGCGACCGGAAAGCCCGTGATTCTCGTTGTGATGTCCGGACGCCCGCTGGCAATTTCGTGGGCTGCCGAGCATGTGCCGGCGATCGTGCAGGCCTGGTTTCTTGGAACCGAAAGCGGGAACGCCATCGCCGATGTGCTGTTCGGCGACGTGAATCCGAGCGCCAAGCTGCCGGTGACGTTTCCGCGCAGCACAGGTCAGGTGCCGATTTACTACAACCACCTCCCAACCGGCCGCCCGCCCAATCCCGAAGACAAATACACGAGCAAATATCTCGATGTGCCGATCGGGCCGTTGTATCCATTCGGCTTCGGTCTGTCGTACACGAAATTCGATTACAGCGACATTCGCGTCGACGGCTTCAAAGTCTCGGCAAACGTGCGCAACGCCGGCAATCGCGCTGGAGAAGAGATCGTGCAGATGTACATCGGCGATCCGGTGGCCAGCGTCTCGAGACCGGTGAAGGAGCTGAAGGGATTTCAGCGCGTATCGCTGCAGCCGAACGAAACGAAGCGGGTGACGTTCACGATCAAGCGTCACGATCTGGAGTTCTGGTCCGATCGCGGTTGGACCGCCGAGCCGGGAGAGTTCAAAGTGTGGATCGGCCCGAGCTCCGCGACTGGACTGGAAGGGAAGTTCGAGCTCAGGTGATGTGATACAACGTGGCGCCGGCTCTCCAGCCGGCGCGGACCGGCTGAGAGCCGGTCCCACGTCGGGAGGAGAGATGCGAATCCTGAGACTTCTTTTCGTGCTTCTGACCGCTGCATCATGCGTGAAGGCGCCGCAGGAGACGTCGACCACGGCGGCCACACCATCGCCGCATGCTGGACCGGTCCGCATCGGCTTCTCGATGGATACTTTGAAAGAGGAGCGGTGGCAGCGCGACAAGCAACTCATCGAGCAGCGCGCGAAAGAAGTTGGCGCGCACCTCGACGTCGAAGTGGCGAACGGCGACGATGCCGTGCAGACGAATCAGGCGGAGAACATGCTCACCAAGGGCGTCGACGTGCTCATCGTTGCCCCTCACAACGGCGAGATCGCTGCATCAATCGTCGAGGCGGCACATCGCAAAGGTGTGCCGGTCATTTCTTACGATCGTCTGATCCGCAACTCCGACGTCGATTTGTACATCTCGCATCAGGTGGAGCGCATCGGGGAAATGCAGGCGGACTACGCGCTGAAGCACGTGCCGAAAGGAAATTACGTCTTGATCGGCGGCTCGCCGACCGACTACAACGCGATTTTGTTGCGCAAAGGGCAGATGAACATCCTCAAGCCCGCGGTCGACCGGCACGACATCAAAATCATCTCCGATCAGTTCGCACGCGAGTGGAAGGCCGAAGAAGCGCTGCGCATCACCGAAGATGCGCTGACCAGGACCGGCAACAAGATCCAGGCGATCGTCGCCTCGAACGACGGCACTGCGGGCGGCGCGATCTCGGCGCTCGAAGCGGCGGGCCTCGCCGGAAAGGTCCTCGTCACCGGACAGGATGCACAAAAAGACGCAATGCAGCGGATCGTCAAAGGCACACAGACGATGACGATTTACAAGCCGATCAAACCGCTCGCGGACAACGCGGTCGACGCGGCGATGAAGCTCGCACAGAAGCAGCCGGTGGCGACCACCGACAAAATCAACAACGGCAAGAAAGATGTTCCCGCAATCCTGATCGCGCCAATCGCAGTCGACAAGAGCAACGTCGACGTCACCATTAAAGACGGCTATCACACACACCAGGACGTGTATGGCCAATAGCGGAGAGCGGCCGTCCCGGCCGCAGTCGCCGGGCGCCTCGCCCCGCGACGACAGCAGTCGCGCGGGACGCCCGCCTGCTGCGAGCGGGACGCCCGCTGTCCTGGAAATGCGCGAGATCTCCAAGCGCTTTCCGGGTGTCCTCGCGCTCGACCGCGTTTCGATCGATCTCCATTCCGGCGAGATTCACGCGTTTGTCGGCGAAAACGGCGCCGGCAAATCCACTCTCATGAACGTCCTCGGCGGTGTCTATCCGCACGGCACCTACGAGGGCGAGATTCGCATGAACGGTGAAGTGCGCCAATTCGACGGCGTGCATGCGGCCGAAGATGCCGGGATCGCCGTCGTGCATCAGGAGCTGTCGCTCATTCCGGAGTTCTCGATCGCCGAAAATATTTTTCTCGGTCGCGAGCCGCGGCGCTTCGGACTCATTCGCACCGAAGAGCTCTACAGCCGCGCGCAGAGGGTGCTCGACGAATTGCAGCTCAAGCTCGATTCGCACATCCCAGTCGGCTATCTCGGTATTGGTCAGCAGCACCTGGTCGAGATCGCGAAAGCGCTCGCTCGCGACGCGCGCATTCTCGTGCTCGATGAGCCGACTGCCGCTCTGACCGATACCGAGGCGGAGATCCTGTTCGGGATTCTTGGACGTTTGCGCGAGAGCGGCGCGGGCATGATCTACATCTCGCACAAACTCGGCGAGGTATTCCGCCTCGCCGATCGCATCACGGTGCTGCGCGATGGCCGAACCGTCAGCACGGATGCGAAATCTTCGCTCGA
>QHVY01000078.1:0-2442 GCA_003223695.1 Acidobacteriota bacterium | reverse complement strand
ACATTTTCCCGGACACGCATCACACCCCCGACGCAGTTGTTTTCGAGGCGCGAGGAGTCACCGTCGAAGATCCGAATGTGCCAGGAAAGCTGCTCGTGAACAACGTGAGCTTCGGCGTTCGCCGAGGGGAGGTTCTCGGGATTGCCGGTCTTGTGGGCGCGGGCCGCAGTGAATTGATGATGGCCATCTTCGGCGCGCATCCCGGCAGAAAGAGCGGCGAATTTTTCGTCGGCGGAAAGCACATCCATATCGATGAGCCATCCGCGGCGATCGCTGCGGGCATCGGATTCGTGACTGAAGATCGGAAACGATTCGGACTTTTGATCGATCAGACGATCGTCGTGAACCTGACGCTCGCGGCGCTCAAGAAAATTTCCGGTCCGCTCGTGACACATCCCGATGCGGAGACGGCCGCCGGGCAGCGATCGATGAAAGACATGCGCATCAAAGCGCGATCGGTCTTCACGGTCGTCGGCACGTTGTCGGGCGGGAATCAACAGAAGGTGGTTCTCGCGAAGTGGCTGCTGACCAGCCCCAGAGTGCTGTTTCTCGATGAGCCGACGCGCGGCATCGACGTCGGCGCGAAGCAGGAGATTTATCAGCAGATCAATCGGCTCGCCGCGGAGGGACTGGCCATCGTCCTTGTTTCTTCGGAGCTGCCCGAAGTCCTCGGCCTCTCCGACAGAGTTCTGGTGCTTCACGAAGGAAGGATCATGGGCGAGTTCAAGCGCGAAGAGGCGACGGCAGAGGCAGTGATGGCCGCTGCAACCGGGCACGCCGCGAAGAGGACCGCGTAATGACGAGGGCGAGGGAACTCGAACTCCTTCTCCCGCTTCGCAGGGCGAGGGAACTCGAGCTCCTTCTCCCGCTTCGCAGGGCGAGGGAACTCGAGCTCCTTCTCCCGCTTCGCAGGGCGAGGGAACTCGAGCTCCTTCTCCCGCTTCGCAGGGCAAGGGAACTCGAACTCCTTCTCCCCGCTTGCGGGGAGAAGGTGGCCGGAGGCCGGATGAGGGGAGCATGACCACAACGGTTGATCGCGACGAAGAAGCGAGTCTCGTCAGTCCCGAGCTCGGTGAAAAGCGCATCGTACGCTGGCGCATCCCCACCTCGGCACTTCGCGCGTACACGATGGTGTTCGCGCTCATCGCCATCTGGATCTTTTTTCAGTGGAGGACACGCAGCGATCTTTATCCGTATGGACTGTTTCTTCATCCTGTCAATCTTGCGAATCTGTTGAAGCAGATGTCGGTAACCGGCGTGCTCGCGGTGGGGATGCTCTTTGTGATCGTCGCCCGGCAGATCGATTTGTCGGTCGGTTCTCTGGTAGGCCTCGCCGGCGGAATCGCCGCGATGACGCAGGGATGGGGACTTCTACCAACTCTGCTGTCGGCAATCGTAGTTGCCGTGGCCGTCGAAGCGTTGCAGGGGGCACTCATCGCCTATTTGAATATCCCGTCCTTCATCGTTACGTTAGGCGGGCTCCTCACGTGGCGCGGCGTGATTCTTTATCTCAGCAAAGGTGAAACGATTCCCGTTCGCCTTCCGGTTTTTCGACTCCTTGGCGTCGCGTTGATCACGCCTGCTTCAGGAATTGCTCTCGCGGTGGTGGCCATCGTGGCGGTGTTCTGGTTGGCGATCAGCCGCCAGCGCGCGCGGCGTCGCTACGGCCTGGCCGTGTCGGGCACCGCAATGACCGTGGCGCGCATCGTCATTCCATCGGTGCTCATCGCACTCTTTATCTACTTGATGAATGTGCAGGGCGGAGTGCCGCTGCCGGTCATCATTCTTCTCGCCGTCGCCATCGGCGGCAGTTTCCTCACGCAAAACACAACATTCGGCCGCTACCTGTATGCGATCGGCAGCAATCCCGACGCCGCGCGCCTCTCCGGCATCAATTCGCGAAGACACATTCTCATGGCCTTTGCGCTTCTCGGCGCGCTGGTGGGGATCGCGTCGCTGCTTCACACCGGCCGCGTCGGCAGCGCCTCGCCTGACGCCGGCACACTCATGGAGCTCGACGCGATCGCGGCGTGCGTCATCGGCGGGACGAGTCTCATGGGCGGGCGGGGGAAGGTGTCGGGCGCACTCCTCGGCGCTCTCGTGATGGCCAGCCTCGATAATGGCATGTCGCTCCTGAGCGTAGAGAACGCGACGCAGTACATCATTAAAGGAGCGGTGCTCGTCGCCGCCGTCGGGTTTGACATGGCGGGGCGAAGAAAGAGTTAGCTTGAGATTGGTTGCAGGGGAGGGTGGATTTGAACCAGTTTTGGGTTATGAGGGCAATTCTGACAACGAGTGAATCCAAATCACATCGTCTAAAACCAATCGTTTGAATATATTTCGCTTAACTCGCTTAGAGCTGGTTTGGCCCGAGTTAGACTGAGTTCACGGACGGTGTCCAGATCGTGTTCTCTTGTCGGCATGAGGTAATGACGACGATGC
>QHVY01000077.1 GCA_003223695.1 Acidobacteriota bacterium | reverse complement strand
AAAACCGTGTCGATGTTTCCGGCGAGCAGATTCTTGGAGCGCATCTCCGTGTAATCGCGCTGCCACTGATCGGGCACGCGGACGCGCTACGAGTAGCTGCTCACGCGATCGCCGTCGACGGTCACGATGTGCCGGTATGGCGCACCGGCGGGGTGAACCGATTGCGAGTCCCATGTGAAAATGCGCTGCACTCGCGACGGAAGCGTCCGCTCGCTTTGCGTCACGAGCTGCAGATCGCTCAACTTCACGCCGGCGCGCATGAGGAACAGCTGGGCCGCGCTCTGCGCGCTCGCGAGGGGGATGTTCGGCAGCGCGGTTCTCTCCGGAATCTTGTCGTTGAAGCCGACGATCTCGCCGGTTGGCGCAACGTCGACCTCGAACTCTTCCTCCTGCAGCGGCTGGAACCAGCGATGCCGCCACCAGAACATTCGCACGTCGCGGCGCATCAGACGATTCGCGTCGGACAAGCCGAGCGATCGCTCGAGAAAAATCATCCCCAGCTCATCGCGGTCGAACACCGCGCCGTGCTTCATTCCGCGCGCGTCGATGCGTTGTGCGTCGAGAATTCTTCGCGCCAGTGTCAGCGAGGAGTCGCGGTCGTAGCGGAAGTCGATGGATGCTTCAGGAAACGCGGCGAAGAACCAGTTGAAGACGACGAAGAGCGAGACAGCGACCACACCGATGCAGACGGCGATCAGAATCCAGTCGCGACGTGTGAAGCGTTCGATCATTCAGGAAGTGCCCAGTGCCCGGTCCCCAGTGCCCAGTGGGACTGATGATAAGCGCCACTGGGTACTGGGCACTGGGCACCTGGGCACTGACATCACGCCAACTGCTGCAGCGCCTTCTCCATCCGCCGGATTCCCTCGGCCGCCTCTTCGGTCGACAGATTCAACGGCGGGCGGAAGCGAATCGACTGATGACCCGACGCCAGAACCATCACATCGTTCTGCATCATCGCTTTGATTGCCGCATCGCGCAGATCGCTGTTCGGAAGATCGAATGCGGCCATCAAGCCGCGGCCGCGCACATTCGAGACGAGATTGGGAAATTCGTCGGCGAAGCGCTGCAGCTCGCCGAGGAAAAACGGTCCGACTTTCGCCACGTTCTCCACGAGCTTCTCATCGTCGATGACTTCGAAGAAGCGCTGCGCGCGGACCATGTCGGTGAGGTTGCCGCCCCACGTCGAGTTGATGCGCGATGCGACGGTGAAAACGTTCTCGTCAATATCGAAGATGCGGTCGTTCGACGCGAAGCCGCACACTTGCGTTTTCTTCCCGTAGCAGAAGATATCCGGCTCGATGCCAAAGAGCTGGAAACCCCACATTTTTCCTGTTAGGCCGACGCCGGTCTGCACCTCATCGAAGATCAGCAGCATGTCGTTTTCGTCGCAGAGCTGGCGGACGGCTTTAAAAAATTCGGGGCGGAAGTGATTGTCGCCCCCTTCGCCCTGGATCGGCTCCATGATGAACGCCGCGATGTCGTCCTTGCGCTCCGCGAGAAACTTCTTCGCCTCCTCCAGCGCCGCTTTTTCACGGCGCGCCGCATCGGCGAGCGATTCCGCAGTCGCGGGAAAACGAATCTTCGGATTGTCGATCCGCGGCCAGTCGAATTTCGGGAAGTACTGCGTCTTGCGCGGATCGGCCGTGTTGGTCATCGACAGTGTGTATCCGGTACGGCCATGGAAGGCCTCGCGCAGATGCATGATCTGCGTGCCGCGCTCCGACTGATATCCCTTTCGAAAATTCTTGCGAATTTTCCAATCGAACGCGGTCTTCACCGCGTTTTCGATGCCGAGAGATCCTCCCTCGATGAAGAACATGTGCTTGTTCAGCGATGGAGGAACCGCGAGGCGCGCGAACGTCTCGACGAATTCGGCGAAATAGGTCGTGTAGATATCCGAGTTCGCCGGCTTGTTCAGAGCGACGTCGGCGAGCTTCTCGCGGAACTCCGGCGTATCCAGGCGCGGATGGTTGTAGCCGATGGGACAGGAAGCGAAATTCGTGAAGAAATCGAGGACTGCGCGCCCGCGTTTCGCGTCGAAGACCCACGACCCCTTGGATTTTTTGAGGTCCATGACGATGTCGTAGCCGTCGGCCAGCATGTGCCGCCCGAGGATGCTGTGCACCTCGGCGGGCTGGATGTGAAGACGGCGATCGGTGATCGATGGCGCGGGCATGAGGTTCGCTCCTAGCAAGGGGCTGGCCCAGGATGATATCAAGTCAGTAACGGTTAACCGGTAGCCCACCCAGGAGGCTCTACATGAAAGACATCGTGATTCTCGGCGGCGCGCGCACGCCGATCGGCTCATTTCTCGGAACACTTTCCGCTCTGCCCGCTCCCAAGCTCGGATCGATCGCCATCAAATGCGCTTTGGAAAATTCCGGCGTACAAGCAGATCAGATTCAGCAGGTGATCATGGGCAACGTGCTGCAGGCGGCGGTCGGCCAGGCGCCGGCGCGGCAGGCGGGCATCGGCGCCGGAATTCCGGTCTCCGCGGGCGCGGTCACTGTCAACAAAGTGTGCGGTTCCGGGCTGAAAGCTGTCATGTACGCAGCGAACGATATCCGCTGCGGCGAATACGAAATCGCCGTTGCTGGCGGAATGGAGTCAATGTCGAACGCGCCATATGCGCTGACGCAGGCTCGCACGGGCTATCGCATGGGCAACGGCAAGATGCTCGACGTGATGATTCACGACGGTCTCTGGGATCCGTACGGCGACAAACACATGGGCACATGCGCGGAGATGTGCGTGTCGAAATACAAATTCACGCGCGAGCAACAGGACGCGTACTCGCTCGAGTCGTATCGCCGCGCTCAGGATGCGGTGAAAAGCGGCAAATTCAAAAAGGAGATCGCCGTTGTCGAGGTCCCGTCGAAGAAAGGCTCATCGGTCATCATCGACGACGAAGAGCCGTTCGCCGCACCGCTCGACAAGATGCCGACGCTCAAGCCTGCATTTCAGAAGGATGGCGGAACGGTCACCGCTGCGAATTCATCGAAGATCAACGACGGCGCGGCGGCGCTGATCGTGACTTCGGATGATTACGCGAAGAAGAACAAGCTGAAGCCATTGGCGCGAATCATCGCGCAGGCTACGTCTGCGCAGGAGCCGGAATGGTTCACCACCGCGCCGGCGAAGTCGATCGAAATCGCCCTCAAGCGCGCAAACATGACAATTAATGATATAGATTTATTCGAGGTCAATGAGGCCTTTGCCGCGGTAGCCCTGGCGGCGATGGAAGATGCGAAGATTCCTCACGACCGGCTCAACGTCCACGGCGGCGCGGTGGCCCTCGGTCACCCGATCGGCGCCAGCGGCGCGCGCATCCTCGTGACATTGCTCTACGCGCTCGCCGACCGCAATCTCAAACGCGGCCTCGCAGCGATCTGCATCGGCGGGGGGGAGGCGGCGGCGATGATCGTGGAGCGGGTCTGACTGTTGCACGCGCTCGAGCCAAAGGGGGTGCGCCATGCGCAAGCTGCTCCTTCTCGCCCTTTTTGCCTTCTCGTCAAGCGCCTTCGCGCAACAAAAAAACGCGTTCTCGATTTTTGTCACAGACTGGCAGTTCAGCCGCGACACGAGAGGATCGCATGCCAACGCCGGCGCTGGCATCGCTTTCGATCGCATGCTCACGCCGCGCTTCTCGGCGGAACTCGCAATCGCCTCTGAGCGGCATCACACCTACCCGTACATCGTCAACACGAACGGCTTGTTTCAGGAAGTGACGCCTCGCGCCTTCCGCATCTATCCGGTTGATCTGGCGGTGCGATATCACTTTTTGAATGAGACACGCTGGAAGCCCTTCATCGGCGTGGCAGCGCATTACGTCGGCGCACCGCACGTCGGCTCTGAGTTCCGATATCAGAACCATTTCGGTCCGGAGATCGTCGGCGGCACGGTCGTTCAACTCGGGCGATCATTCGGTCTCGTTCTGGATGGAAAGATCTACATCGGCGACCGCGAACACTACGATTATCCATTCAAGCCATCGTTCGGTCTGCTCTGGCGCTTCTGATTCATGTCATCGCATCCGCGAGCTGTGTGAGATTGCCGAATTCGAATGTCGGGTGACCGCCTGGCAGCGCAGACTCGCCGTGCCGATTGATCCACCCGTTCGGGATGCCGAGCTGATTTGCCGGCACGATGTCGTGAAGATTGCTCTGCGCGGCATGTAGCCAACGCGAATTGCCGATTCGCTTCCGCGCTTCCACAAAATGTCCGTGCGCCGGTTTGTATGAGTGCACCTGCTGCGCCGTAACGATGAGATCGAAGTCGACTGTGAAGTGCTTGCGCGTCTCAGCGAGGAGGTCGTCATCGACATTGGAGAGGATGCCGAGGCGGATGCCGGCGCGGCGGAGTCGCTCGAGGGCGGGGTTCGTGTCTGGAAACGGCTTCCACGACGGCAGGCTCTCGGCCAGTCGGACCGGGGGAGCGATGCGCGATCCGGTCTCCCGCAGTACATCGCGGTATGGCCGATAGTCTCGCTCGACTTGCGGCTCGATTTCCCGGTACGCTCGGAGCGCCACGGCGCCGTCGAAGTTCACGCTCTCGAACGCGGCCCGAATGCCGCTCTCCCAGTCGATCAGCGTGCCGTAGCAGTCGAAGGTGATCACTTCGTAGCGAACCACGACGCGATATGCTATAGCGATCCATGTACGAGTCCGCCGCTCGGAACCTTCGGACCACCGAACGGTTTCTAATCGAGCCGCCTTTGTCGGCACAATTCGGGGCGACTGCCGTTTCGGTATGCGACATCTCGGTCAAAGGCGCGCGCGTCATTCATGCCGTTCCGCTGGAGATGGGCAACAAAGCGGTGCTGCGTCTGGCGATCGACGGACGTCCTGCTCCCGTCGCTCTCGAGGCGGTGATCGTGTGGACACAGACCGACTCCTCGAACGCCAGCCGCTATGTTTCCGGCGTGCGCACGTACGCGCCGGCCGAGATCATCACAACGCTGCTGCACACTCTCCAGGCCGCACGGCGCACGACGCGGATTGAGGAGCTGCGCGCTTCCGAGCGTTTTTATGTCAATCCGAATCTCGACGCGCAGTGGAATAGCGAGTCGGTCGCCGTCGAGGATCTCTGCGCGCGCGGAGTGCGAATCGGCAGCAAATCATTGCTGAGCGCCGGTGACGTCGGCCTTCTGCGATTCACAACGCCGATCGACGTCTCGGTAAAGACGCGCGTTATCTGGTCGAGCGTGAAGGCGCTCGATCCGCTGAAGCATCGCGCCGGACTGACGATCGACGGCAAAGGCGAACAGGTGCGGCTGGCCATTGGCCGTTTGTGTGAGTCGGGCCAGGCCACGCTGGACACGCAATCACTCGGCTTGAAATTGAAAATCATCCGCGCACGCGCGCGGCAGATGGCGCCGTCTTACCGCGAGATTGAAAGCTCCGGCGTCCCCGCTGAGCAGTACATCCTCGTTCAGTGCGTGCGCGAAGAGCTGCGCCTCAATCCTGAGGAGGCGATCCATTGGTATCGGCGCGCGAGGCTGCTGATCAAAGATCCGAAAACG
>QHVY01000076.1 GCA_003223695.1 Acidobacteriota bacterium | reverse complement strand
ATCCGCCGCCGGGAAAGACGACCTGAAACGTGGCCTTCTTCTCGGGGATGGATTGATAGACCTTCTCGAGCTGCGCGCCGAAGAGCTTCACCTGGTCGATCGTCGAGTTGGCCGGCGCCTGAATGATCGCGAAGAAGAAGCTCTGATCCTCGCTTGGCGCCAGTTCCTTCTGCGAGAACATGTAGAACGGCACGATCAGCAGAATGACGACTGCCCATAGCGTCAGCACCACGGGACGGTATTGCAGCGTTCTGGCGAGCGCCCTGCTGTAGAGATTGCGCAAGCGGTCGAACTGATGGTTGACGAAGCCTGCAAATCCGCGGTCGGTATCGCCGGCGCGCAGCAGCTTCGATCCCATCATTGGCGACAGCGTCAGTGCGACGAATCCGGAGATCAGCACCGCTCCGGCGAGCGTGAACGCGAACTCGCGGAAGAGTGAGCCGGTTAGGCCGCCCTGAAGAGCGACGGGCGTGTAAACGGCAGCGAGCGTGATGGTCATGGCGATGATCGGCGCAACGAGCTCGCGGGCGGCATCGATTGCCGCGTGGTACGGCGTCTTGCCCATGTGCAAATGGCGTTCGATGTTCTCCACCATGACGATCGCGTCGTCGACGACGAGACCGACCGAGAGCACGATGGCCAGCAGCGTCAGCAGGTTGATGGTGAACCCGAACGTCAGCATCAGCAGCACCGCACCGATGAGCGAAATCGGCACTGCGACCACCGGGATGATCATTCCTCGAACCGATCCAAGGAAGAGGAAGATGACGAGGACGACGATCAACAGCGTTTCACCGAGCGTCTTCAAAACCTCGTTGATCGCCGACTGAATGTATTCAGAAGAGTCGTACGGCACGCCGACCGTCATGCCCGCGGGCAACTGCGCCTGGATTTCAGGAATCGCCGCGCGCACGCGCTTCATCACATCGAGCGTATTCGCCGTTGGCAGAGCGAAAATGCCGACGAACACGGCAGTCTGGCCATTGAAACTGACTTCCTGATCGTACGTTTCGGCGCCGAGAACCACATCAGCAATTTCGCCGAGGCGGACGATGGTTCCGTTCTCTTCTTTCACCACGAGCTGCTTGAATTCGTCCGAAGTCGTCAGGTTGGTATTCGCCACCAGATTGATCGAAGTCATCGTCCCGCGGGTGGCTCCGAGCGCGGAGAGATAGTTGTTCGCTGCCAGCGAGTCCCACACTTGGGAGGGCGAGATACCAAGCGACGCCATCTTGTCCGGCTTCAGCCAGACGCGCATCGCGAAGGTGCGCGCGCCGAAGATCTCCGCGCGCTGCACGCCGCTGATCGCGCTCAGCTTCGGCTGCACGACGCGGACGATGTAGTCGGTGATTTGATTCTGGTCGAGGTCCTTCGCCGAGAAGCCAATGTATGCGGCAGCGAACTGACTATCAGTCGTTTGCAGATCAATGATCGGCGCCTCGGCCTCCGGCGGAAGCTGATTGCGCACCTGCGCCACTTTCGACTGAATCTGCGTCAGCGCAGCGTTGTTGTCGTAATTGAGCTTGAGGTGAACCGTGATCGTGCTGACGCCCTGCGAGCTCGACGACTCGAGATAGTCGATCCCATCGGCGCCGGCGATCACGCGCTCGAGCGGCGCGGTAATGAATCCGCGCACCAGATCCGCATTTGCGCCGACGTACACCGTTGTGACGACGACATTGGCCATGTCGCTGCGCGGAAATTGACGGACGCTCAGCGTGCGGATCGATTGCAACCCGGCGATGAGAATTACCAGGTTGACGACGATCGCCAGGACGGGGCGCTTGATGAAGAGATCTGTGAGTTTCATGATTCGACGTAGAGCCGACTCTCAGTCGGCTCGGCGCCGGCTGAGAGCCGGCGTTACGTTAACTGTTCTCCGGATTTGGTTTCGGATTGTTGCCGGGCTGCACCGAGTTATTCACGATCACCGCTGCGCCTGGACGGAGCTTGAAGACGCCCGACGTGACGATCTCTTCGCCGGCTTTCAAGCCAGTCAGCACCGCCACCTGGTCGCCGCGCGACCCGCCGAGCTTCACGAACTGCTGCCGGACGCCGCGATACGTCTTGCCCGACTTGGGATCCTTCACGTCTTCGACGACGAACACTGAATCCGGTCGGAGCGGACCGGCGTTCTCGATCATTTTCTGATAAAGCTCGATCGCTCGATCGACATTTCCGCCGCGCTCGGGCGGCAGAACGATGAACGGGACGGCCTCGATCCACAGCGCGCGCGGGTTGGTCGGGTCGAGCTCGAGCCCTCGATTCAAGAATCGCTTGAACGCCTCGATCTCCTTGTTCATCGCCGCCTCTTGTGAGCAGTCCGATCTCCTGCTGTGGAACCGTGAAGTTCACGTAAACGGGACGAACCGATTGCAACGAAACCATCGGCGCTCCTCCCGCGAGATATTGACCGAGGTTGATTTGGCGGATGCCGAGGACGCCGGAGAACGGCGCGCGAATCGTTTTCCGATCGATCGTCGCCCGAATCTGTTCGACAGCCGCATCAGCCGATTTGGACGTCGCCGCTGCGGTGTCGTAGGTCGCCTGCGGTACGATTTGCTTCTCGAGCATTCCCTTCTGGCGGTTGAGATCGACGCGCGCGAGCTCGCGCTGGGCGATCGCCGAAGCGAGCTGAGCCTGTTCCTGCTTCGTATCCAGCCGAACGAGGACGTCACCTTTATTTACAGTATGTCCGGAGTCGAAATCGATCTCCGAAACTACACCCGGTAGATCGGCGCTGACCGTCACACCGTTGACCGCGGCGACGCTACCGATCGCTTTGAATGTTATGTCCCACTCTTCGGGCGTCGCAATGGACGTGGTCACCGACTCAGGCGGGGGCTGATAGGAGCTGCCCTGCGCGATCGCTGCCTTGATCTGGAAAAACTTGAACCCACCGATGATCGCCAGAAAGGCGAACACCGCCACGAGCATGAAAAACATCCGTTTTTTCATAATTTCTCGATCATCCTATCCGAACCTTGAAACCCTACGGGGCGCAGAAACGTTTCGATCCGGACGAAGTTGCAGGACAGAAACCGCGCTGAGCCGTCATTCCTTCCCTTCCAGCTGTTTTCGGCGAGAGTCGATCTGCGGCATCAAGATGTCCTTCACGTAGTGCCAGTCAGGACGTAGACGAAGAGCCTCGCGCGCATTCGACGCCGCCGCGTCAACATCTGGTGAAGGTTTCTTGAGATCGGCGTTGGCCAGCGACATCAACGCCTCGACTTTCCCCCAATCAGGCAGAGGCGATTCCGGTCGGAGCGGACCGGCGTTCTCGATCATTTTCTGATAAAGCTCGATCGCTCGATCGACATTTCCGCCGCGCTCGGGCGGCAGAACGATGAACGGGACGGCCTCGATCCACAGCGCGCGCGGGTTGGTCGGGTCGAGCTCGAGCCCTCGATTCAAGAATCGCTTGAACGCCTCGATCTCCTTGTTCATCGCCGCCTCATCCGCGTGGTTGTAAGCCGCGAGCCAGCCGTGGACTGCCGCCGCTCCGACGTACGAATCAGCGAAGTCGGTTTTCTTGCGAATCGACGTTTCGAAGTCGACCACCGCCCGTGCGAGCTGGGCCTTGGCCTCCTCGGGAGCCATCTTTGCGCTTACGCCATTGATCACAAGGCGCCAGCTTGCGAATCCGCTCCAGTAATCGGCGAGATAACCGAAATTCGGGTCATCGGAAAGCTCCGCCGCTCGAGTCCGCAACGACTTCAATTCCGGGAGATCCGCGCGGTAATCGGCGGACATGAGAGCTGCCTTGATTGTCACGAGTTTTCGTTCGACTCGCGACGGCCGCGCTATGGCCGCCGAAGTCACACAACTGAAGACGGCGATCCCGATCAAATATTTTGATGACATGAATTCTCCTTAACGTAGAGCCGACTCTCAGTCGGCTCGGTTCTCGCGCCGGCTGAGAGCCGGCGCTACGTTCTCAAGTTAGGGATGCGATCGACGACCAGCAACGACTATTCGGTGAGCAGGCTTCTTGGTTCGGTGAACGGACACTCCCGATGCTCGCGCGGCGGTAAGCTGATGCACCGTGCGACGGAGATTGATCCGAGCGGCTGTCATGTTCGCAGCGTGGCTGCCCGCTCTCGTTTTATGGATGGCATTCGCAATGGCCGGCGGACAGGTTTCCTTGACCGCGGCATTTCCGCCTGCCGTTCTGACCATCGCCGTCGCCGCGGTCCTCGGCCTCGCCGTTTGGCAGTTCTGCATCCGTTTTCCATGGCCGGAAAAGTTCCGCGTTCCGTTTTATGCAATGCACATCGTCGCCGGGTTGATCTACGGCATCGTGTGGATGGTCGCCACGATCGCTGTCGAGCCGCTTGTCACACACAAGCAGATGTGGAGCGTGCTCCGTACACCGCGGGCGATCACCTGGGCGCTCACCGGCGTGTGGCTCTACGCGGTGGTCGCAGGAATCTCATACGCGATCTTGTCCCAGCAGCGCGCGCGCGAGAACGAGCGCCGCGCTCTGCGCGCCGAAGCGGGATTGTCGGCGGCGCGGCTGGACGCGCTACAGCATCGGCTGCATCCGCATTTTTTGTTCAATGCGCTGCACACCGTCGCTGCCCTCGTCCGCGAGGACTCGGCGCAAGCGGAAAACGCGATCGAAAAGCTCGGCGACATGCTGCGCTATACGCTGCAGGAAGACATCGGCAATAGCGTGCCCTTCGCCGAGGAATGGGAGTTCACGCGCCGCTATCTCGATTTCGAACAGATCCGCTACGGCGAGCGACTGAGCGTTGTCACCACGATCGATCCCCGGTGTTTGAACTGCAGCGCGCCGCTTTTTGCGCTGCAGACTCTCGTCGAAAATGCTGTGCGTCATTCGATCGCCACGCGGCCAGAAGGCGGCACGATCGAGATCGCCGCCCAACCGGTCGACAAGCTGCTGATGGTGCAGGTGCGCGACGACGCCCCTCACCCGGCCTCCGGCCACCCTCTCCCCGCGTCGCGGGGCGAGGGATATCGCGGCGGCCGATGTGGAGACCCTTCTCCCCGCGCGCGGGGAGAAGGTGCGCGAAGCGCGGATGAGGGGTTCGGGCTGAACGCGTTGCGCCAGCGCCTCAATGCGGTTTATGGCGATCAGGCGCATCTGTCCGTCGTGTCCGATCCGACTGGCTTCCAGGTGTCACTGGTGATTCCGCAGATGCACACTGAGGACGCCGATGACGAATGAGGCACGCGTGGTGATCGTGGACGACGAGCCTCTGGCGCGCCGCACGCTGCGCGGTCACTTGAGCACCGTCGATTGGATTGCCGAACTGCACGAGGCCGGCGACGGACTCTCGGCAATTCGGATGATTGACACCATTCATCCCGACCTCGTCTTCCTCGACATCCGAATGCCAGGCACGTCCGGAATCGCGGTGGCGGAGCAGATCGTCCATCGACCGTACATCGTCTTCACGACCGCTTACGATCGCTATGCCGTCACGGCGTTCGAGATCGGCGCGCTCGACTATCTTCTGAAACCGTTCGGCCGCGATCGCGTGATGGCGGTGCTCGAGCGCGCGCGCATCGGCATGGAGCACGGCATGCCGCCGGTCGCCGCGCGCGCGAGTCATGTTCTCTCGGGTTCGAAGTCGCTCACGCGCGTCTTCGTCAAAGAACGGGGCCGGATGATCGCCATTCCGCTCGACCGTGTAGAGCGCTTTGAAGCGTGTGACGACTACGTCGCCATCTACGTGGAAGGACGCCGTCATTTGCTGCACGCGCGGCTTCACGATCTTTTCGCCCGAATTGATCAGACGCACTTCCTCCGCGTCCATCGCTCGCATGTCATCAACATCGATTGCATCGCCGCACTCGAGCCGCGCGACGGCGCGCGCCTAACAGTGGTTCTCGCGAGCGGAGCGCGCATCCCGGCAAGCCGCAGCGGCTCGGCTCAGCTGAAACTTCTCAAGGTATAGTGCGCCGATGCGCTGGACCTTCGAGCCAGGACATACCTCCGCCGAATTCTGCGTGCGCCACATGATGGTCACGTACGTGCGCGGAGCATTCAAAGATGTTCACGGCACGTTGGACTTCGATCCTGCTGCGCCGGAGCGCGCCAAAATGCGAGTGGTCATCGACGCCGGAAAGCTGTGGACTGGCGAACCTGCGCGCGACGCACATCTCAAGAGCGCCGACTTCATCGATGTCGAGCATCATCAAACAATCACCTTCGAATCCGAAAGCGTCGAGCTGATCGGTCCAGCCGATGCCGAGGTTCACGGGCGCGTAACCATCCGTGGCGTCACGCAGCCGCTCACGCTGCGCACGCACTTCCTCGGCACCTGGCAAACGCCATGGTGGGAGGACGGCGTCGACAAAGGACCGAAAACACGCGCCGGCTTCGTGGCCAGCGCTCATCTCAACCGAAAAGACTTCGGCGTCAACTGGAACGCAATCCTCGACCGGGGCGGAGTGGCGGTCGGTGATGACGTCGAGATCACACTGGATGCTGAAGCGATTCTGGATCGCTAGTGCGGTGCCCGCAGCGCCCGCGCATCCCCTCCCGAAACTTCTCCCGCTCCTCAGGCGTCATCTTCTCCCACCGCTCGAACATGCGCCGGCGCCAATGCCAACCGGGTCCGCCGCGGAACCCACCGAACAAGATCTTGCTCAGGATCAGCAGGCCTAACGCTTGCCAGTAAGTAATGGCGTGCCATCCGGTCACCGACGGCAGGATCCAGTTCCATAGACTCATGACCACGAAGCTGAATACCGCTACCGCCACGACGGCGATTGCTGCGAATTTCAAAAATCTCAATCTCATCTGAACTCCTCGTAGATTTCTTGCAGTCTCCGGCGCAGATGGAGTACCGCGTAGTGTTTGCGCGACAGCAGCGTGTTCACGCCGACGCCGGTCGCTATGGAGATCTCTTTGAAGTTGCGCCCTTCGATCTCATGCGCGATGAAGACCTCGCGCTGCTCCTTCGGAAGCTCCTCGAGTGCCCCTTCGAGCTCCTCAATCAGCACGCTGCGCGCGTACTCCGCCTCCGGACCTCCCTCGGGTGAGGGCAGAAGATCGTCTATAGATAATATTTCATGCTTTTGTTTACGAAAACGATCAATGATTCTGTTCGTGGCGACGCGGAACAGCCACGCCGTCACCTGCTCGATCGGCCACGCCTGAATCAGCGCGTAGAACACATCCTGCAGAATGTCTTCGGCATCGGTCGCGTCCGGCACGCGCTTGCGGATGAAGTTGCGGAGTCTTCCGCGCTCCCGCTGGAACGTCTCTTCGATGCTCAATACAGCGTCCATTTACCGCCTCGGAGAGCGGGCGTCCCGCCCGCACTCGCCGAGCGTCTCGCTCGGCGAGATCAAGAAGTGCCCGGGCGTGACGCCCGAGCATTGCGCGCGAGACGCCCGCTCTCCACTGTCAAGACGGATCAGCGAGCGAAATATTTTGGGCCGAACGCGCGAGGTCCGCTAAGAAGCTCCCCATCACCGTCAGCCATTTCTCAGGCATGCCGGCGAAACGATATCGTAAGATGACGGATTCAACGACGGGGGACAAATGCTGACCGCTCTGATTCTCTCCGCTGTGGTTGCCGGAATCGCGGATCCAAAAGTCGATCAAGTGGCATCCGATTTTCGCGCGCTGTCGCGCATCGCATCGCTGGCGAACAATCTGAACGACTCCCGCCAGGTGATGCTCGCCATCGTGGACAACGATCTCGAAAACTTACGCGAGCGGAGGCCAGACGAAACGTATCGCTGGGCATCGCTGCAGCGCGAGGAAGCGTCGCGCGTGAAGGATCAGAAATCGATCGAGCGCGTGTCGAGCGAGAAGGAGTTGCGCGAGGTGACCCTCACCGCGCCCAACGCGTATCGCCTCGAGGTCTCTGTGCCGACGAAGCAGAGCCTGATCTCGAAAAATAATCGCGTCTACATCCGCAACGTCCTCGTCGACTCGACCGGATTCGACGGGAAAATTACGCATCACGAAATCCCGGTCGATGCGTGGGTGAATCCCGGCGATGCGAACGGCGTCGCCCTTCCGGAGATCGGCAAGAGCGTACGAGCGACCGTCGAGCTGGGAGTGGAGAGCGGCGACAAGCGCGCGGTCGCCGATGTCGCGCTGCTGCAGGCGAAGCTCGTCGACGATCCTGCCAGCCCGTATTTTCCAGTCGTTCAGCGGCTGCTGAAGACGCGAGAAGTACTCACGCAAAAGGATCTCAATCGCGGATTGCTCAAAACCACTGTCGATGAAGCACTCTTGTCGCTGCCGGGCGAAATGGAAAAACGCACCGCCGAGCAGACGGCTGCAGTAGAGCGCCGCAGATTGCCGAGCGGCACCATCGGCGCTGGAGACGCGAGCCCCGACGTCCTCTCCGCGCTCCAGGAAATCTCCCGGCTCCTCGGCGGCAATCTGCAGGATCAGACCGACGCGCGAACGAGGCTGCAGGCACTCCTTACTTCACTGCAACCGAAGTCATGACGGCGTCACAACGCGCCTGATCTCCTCGATCCGCGCCTCGGCATCGGCCTCGCCGATTTCGATCAACCGCTGCAGATATTCGGGAACGAACATGAAGAGGCTCAAGAAATCAGATTCGGAAGTCTCCTTCGTGCCGAGCCCGCGGGTGAGGAAGCGAAACGTGCGCGGAAGTTCAGGCTCATATTCACTTGCCAGCCGGCCGAGATCCTTCGACGGACGGATGACGGCGAAATCGACGATGCGATATCCGTGACGCTGCTCCGGCGGCAGCTCGCGAAGGAACTCGTTGGAGTGTTGCAGCCGAACTGAATCCTCGTCCATCACATCGAGGAAAATCGCGTTCACTAATTGGCCGAGGATCTGCGCCGGCGGCGGATAACCGATGACCTGCGGCTCGTCGGCTTCGGACATGGACTTTCCGTAGTGCGTCGACACCGCGAGCATGCGAGTGGCGCCGAGGTGCAAAGCGGGAGAGAGCGGGGCGGAGAGACGGATGCCGCCGTCGCCGTGCCAGTGCTTGCCGAGTTTGACCGCCGGAAACATGATCGGCAGCTCGTCAGTTTGCTCAACACGCCGCGGCGGAGAGGCCGGTCCCATGTTTCGATGTTGCAGCCGGCGACCCACGTCACAGTGCGCCCGGTGTTGTAGTCGAGCGTGGTGACCGCGACCGCTTTCGGATCGCAGCGCGCGACGCTCTCGGCGAGACCGGCAATCTCGCCGTCTGAATTTTCGGGATACAAACGCTCGAGCAGTTTGCGCAAAGGTTTGGTATCGACGAGACCGCGCACGCGCGGACCGACCGAGCCGCCCGATCCGAGCTTCGTCACCCACGCCGCCGCCTTTCGCAGAAGGGAAGCGGATTCAATGTGAAGGATGTCCTGCAACTGAAGCGCTCCCCAGACTCGCGACAGCTCTTCGACGATGTCCGCGAGCGGCGCCTGGCGGGACGCGAGGAAAATCGCATTGATCGCGCCGGCCGAAACACCGGTGATGATGTCCAGCCTTGTCGCTGGCAGCCGCCGGGCGACGCCGCGCAGCACGCCGACCTGATACGCCGCACGCGCACCTCCGCCGGTGAGCACGATGGCGAGCGCGCCGCCGTCGCCGTTCATCGGAGGAGATTATGTGCGACATTCAGCCGATGAAGTGGGTAAGGATTTGCGGCACCTTCGTGAAATGGGTATCGAGGGTGAGCAGGCGAAGGCCGTATTGCATCGCCGACGCCGCGATCCAGAGATCGTTTGTCGGAATTGGGGTCCCGGCGGCTCGCAGCGTGCTGAAAATGATTGCGTAACGCTCGGCGGTCGCCTCATCGACATCGATGAGATCGACGCGTGGGGACTCCAGAAATTGCGAGAATTCCGATTCGTTTTTCGCACGGCGCTCACCGCTCATGAACCCGGCAAGGATCTCCCCAAGGACGATCGCACTCAGGAAGATCTCGTCCGCTTCACGAACGACGTTGACGGCCTCCGCATGACCGCGCATGAAAGCTGCGTAAGCGGAAGTGTCGAGCAGAATCCGGTTCACCGCCAGAGGTTCTCGTCGATTTGACGAGCGACTTCCAAGGCTCGCTCGAACGCTTTTGCTTCGCGCGTGCTCCAGGCGCCGGCGAGGCTGTCCAGGTCCGTGTACGGGATCGTTCTCCGCTCTTCGAGGATGCCCACGCGTTCTTCGAGGAGCTCAATCACGGCCTTGTTCGCGCTAATGCGTTTCTCACGAGCCTTCGCGCGAATCGCCTTCTCGACACGCGGCGGTATGTTGCGCAGCGTGATCGCTTTCATGCATCACAATATGCATCACACTGATGCAACAGTCAATCTCCGCTCCAGGATGCCGGAAATGGCAACTGCGGCTATAGTTCGCGGGCGTATGAAACAACTCACTGCCGCCCTCAGCTTCGTTGCCGCCGCCGCGTTCGCGCAGACGAATCCATTTTTCAATCCCAGTCCGCTGCCGTATCAGGCGCCGCCGTTCAATCAGATCAAAGACGCCGACTACCAGCCCGCGCTCGAAGAAGGAATGAAACGCGGCCTCGCAGAAATCGAGGCCATCGCGAACAATCCCGATCCGCCGACATTCGAGAACACGATCGTGGCGATGGAGAAGAGCGGCGACTTGTTGACGCGCACGGCGAAAGTCTTTTTCAACCTGGCACAATCGAACACCGATGAGCAGATGCAGAAGATCGAGTCAGAAGAATCGCCGAGGCTCACCGCATATCAGGATTCGATTTACCTCAATCCGAAACTCTTTGCTCGTGTCAAGGCAATCTACGACCAGCGGACTTCGCTGAACCTCGATCCCGAGGCGCAGTACCTCGTGTATCGCTATAACCGCAACTTCATTCGCGCCGGCGCGCAGCTCTCCGACGCCGACAAAACGACGTTGAAGGCGCTGAACCAGGAAGAGTCGACACTCTCCACGCAGTATCGCCAGCATGTCCTGGCGGACACCGACGCCTCCGCCGTAGTCGTGGATAACAAAGCCGATCTCGCGGGAATGAGCGACAGCGACATCGCCGCCGCTGCTGCGCGGGCGAAGGATCGCAAGTTGGAAGGCAAGTACGTCATCACGCTTCAGAACACCACGCAGCAGCCGGCGCTCGTATTCCTCAAGAGTCGCGCGCTGCGCGAGAAAATATTCAAGGCCTCATCGCAGCGCGGCAATCACAGCGGCCCGAACGATACGCGTCAGATCGTCGACCGCCTCGCTCAGCTCCGCGCGCAAAAAACGAAGCTTCTCGGCTTCGCGACATACGCGGCGTACAGCCTCGATGATCAGATGGCGAAGACGCCCGATACCGCCATCAAGCTGATGAGCGACATGGTTCCAGCGACGGTGGCCAAAGCGAACGAGCAGGCCAAAGAGATGGAGAAGCTCGCCGGATCGCGTCTCGAACCGTGGGACTGGCAGTATTACGCCGAGCAGTTGCGCAAGAAGCAATATGCGATGAACGAAGCGGAGGCGAAGCAGTACTTCGAGCTCAATCGCGTTTTGAACGACGGTGTTTTCTACGCGGCGAACAAACTCTACGGCCTAACGTTCAAGGAACGCCACGACATCCCCGTCTACAACCCCGACGTGCGTGTTTTCGAAGTCTTCGACGCCGACGGCAAATCGTTCGCGCTCTGGTACGCGGACTACTTCTCGCGTCCGAACAAGAGCGGCGGCGCATGGATGGACACCTTCGTCGATCAATCCGCTCTCCTCGGCCTCAAGCCGGTGGTGTTCAACGTGGCGAACTTCACGAAGCCCGCCGCCGGACAGCCGGCGCTCATCAGCTTCACCGACGTGACCACGATGTTTCACGAATTCGGCCACGCGCTGCACGGCATGTTCTCGAACGTCAAATATCCGACGCTCACCGGCACGAGCGTGCCGCGCGACTTCGTCGAGTTTCCATCGCAGTTCAACGAGCACTGGGCGCTCGATACTGAGGTATTCGCGCACTACGCGAAGCACTACAAGACGGCCGCAGCGATGCCGAAGGCGCTCGTCGACAAGATCAAAAACTCTCAGAAATTCAACCAGGGCTACAACCTCGGCGAATACCTCGCAGCAGCGCTGCTCGATATGGGTTGGCACACGATCGGATCCGACGCTCCTCTTCTGGAAGTGAATGGCTTCGAGCAGGCCACGCTTCGACGTTTCAATATTGAGATGCCGTTGATCCCGCCGCGCTATCACACCACGTATTTCTCGCATATCTGGGGCGGCGGCTACGCGGCCGGCTACTACGCATACTTGTGGAGCGAGCTGATCGACGACGATGCATTCTACTGGTTCAAGGAGCGCGGCGGCCTAACACGAACGAACGGCCAGCGCTTCCGGGAGATGGTCTTGTCGCGCGGCGGAAGCGAGGACCCGGCGGCGATGTATCGCGCGTTCCGCGGCCGCGATCCGATCGTCGATCCACTGCTGATCGAGCGTGGACTTAAGCCGGCGGACACGAAGGCGCCGGCGGCGCCGCCAACAACGCCGAAGAAGTAGCCGCAATCGACCGGTTCACGGAATGCTGATCAAAGGAAATGTCATCGTGTCGGCAGTCAACGAGATCTGATTGTTCGACGTGACCGTGGCGGAAATCAACATCGTTGCTGTTGAGATGCTCTCTTGCTTGATGAGCTTCCCGGATACCGCGTCGATGAATCCAGCGGTCAATTTTGCGGGCCCCACAGTCGCCGGCGCGACGACGAGAATGAGCGTGCCATCCGGACTCCTGAAGATTCTCGGACTGTATCCCGTAGTCGATCCCGGTAGGTAATAGTTGAAGGGATACGGATTCACGAGAAAATTCGCGCCGCTCTGAAGATCGAGAAACTTCAAAGCCATCAACTCCGCTGTGTAGCCGCTGGCATCGCCATCGAGCACGATTCCGACGCTGCAAAAGCTGAAACCTGCTCCTCCAAGTCCGGACACGCTGCTGCTGTTTCGGCGAAATTCAATCGTCGCACCGATCACAGCACCCGGCACGTTGTTGAAAGTCGCAACGTAAGCGCCGACGGGGTGCCCTGGACAATTCGGCGGGCAAACATCGAGACGCACAGTTCCAGTCGAACACAGCCGGCTCGTACCAACTTGTCCAACAATGTCATTGCTGATCTCGACGAAACTTCCGGGCTGCCGGGCAACCGTGAATCCAATCGAGTTGCTCTTTGTACCATTCGTAAAGACGAATAGTTGGGTCGCTCCTGGCACAGCCGTGGTTGGAACTGTGAACGTGAGAGATGAATTCGAACAGTTCGCCGTCATCACGTTGCTGACGCCAGCGACAGTCACCGTATTTCTGCTGCAATCGGTGCTGAAATTTGCGCCGTTGACGGTCACAGACGCTCCTCTCGCCTGAACGTTTGGACTCGCTGAGGTCACCGTGGGCGGAGGAACCTCCACGGTCAGCGCCACTGACGACGTCAATGTTCCTGAGCAATTGGGTGAGCAAGGCCCGCTACCGGTGATTGTGTCCGTTACGCTCGTCGTCGCCGCTGTCGGTTGTGCGCCAAACGCAATCTGCCACTGCGTACTGGCACCCGGCGGCGTGATTGTCTGCGACAGTGAGGCTGGCAGGACACTCGCGATGATCGTGACCGCGCCATTGAAACCGCCCGTCGTTTTCAGCGTGACCATCGCATTTGCGCTTCCGCCGGGCGGAATCTGCACTTTGGATGGATTCACGTCCAAAGCAAAACCAGGCCCGATGACCTCGAAACTGAGAGTCTCCGTGTGCTGCGGGTACAGCGAAGAATTGATACTGATCGCGGCCCAAAGATCGTGCGGACCGGGCATCAGCGTGAACGTGGCGGAAGCCTGCTGCTGGCCGGACCCCACAAGAGCTGAAGTCCTGTCAACGCCATCGAGTGACATCGAAGGAGTGCCGTAAGCGTCCTTGATGCCGCTCCAATTCAGCTCAACGAGCACAGGGTTGGACACCTTCGCTGGATTGTTTTGCGTGCCCGCTGGTGGCTTTCTGATCAGACTCTGCGTCACGCAGCCGCCAAGCAGCACCACGATGAATGGCACCACAACACGAGGAAGTCTCGACATAACGCCCCCCACTCTTGGAGTGACGTGGAGAGTCGGTTTCCTACCATCCGAAGGCGCCGACGGAGAGCACGAAGACGTCTCCGTCCTCTCCGTCGCTCTCTGTGGTGAAGCGTCACTTCATCGCCATGCCGTGCGGCCGCGCACGGTTGGCAAATGCCGTGTTGAAATCGAGCTGAAAGCGCGGATCGAGCACCAGCCGATCGCGCGTCACGCGCGCCACGTGAATTTTGTGATCGCCTTCCGCGTGCACCTTTCCGGCATCGTCTTCGTTGAGAAAATAATCCGAGATCACCAGCCGACGTTCGTCGTTCGTCAATCGCAGATAGTGCGGCCCGGAATTTGCGCCGAGCTCGAGGACGCTGAGCATCTTGGGCGAAGCGGGCTTCGACGTATCGAACATCACGACTTTGCCCGCCTGATTCATGGTGATGAAGAGCCGCTTGCCGTCGCGGGTCATGCGCATGAGCTGCGGCCAGCCGCCGGCGGCGATGGATTTGAAGTCGAATACGGGCGTTGCGGTCCCGGCACTCGTGTCGATCAGATACAGCTTGTCATCGAGCATACCGGCCGTGTAAGCGCGGCCGTCGGTGTCATTCGGAATTAGCCGGACGTCGATCGTTCCGCCCGCGCCGGGAACGTCCACCTTACGCACGATCTCGCGGCGACCCAGGTCCCACACTCGGATGCTGCCACGCAGATCCAGTCCGCCCGGTGTCGCGTGCAGCGTGCTCGTCGGGCAGATGAAATCGCTGGTCACCATGAGATTGAGATCGCGGCGGACAGAAATCCCGTGCGGATCGAAGCCATCCTGCGGCGGATTCGCTGGATGCTCGGCGACGATCTTGAGGTCGCGATCGAATTCCACCACCCGCCCCGGCGAATGGCCGCTCGCGCCGCCCATCATCGTCACCAGAAATCCGCCGCCGTCGAGCGGTTCGAATTCATCGGTGATCGAAGAATTCGGCGCGTCGACGGAAGCGACGAATCGAGTCGCGGCCGGATTGGAGATGTCGAAAAAGAAAATCTCCGGCTGTCCCTTCAGCACGCTGAGCAGACCGCCCGCCGCTAGCACTTTGCCGTCGGCCGAGATACCGACGTGATGCGGCTCGTTCCCTGTCGCTCCTGCGCCACTCAGCGGCACTCTGTTGATCACCGCTCCATAGCTCGGGGAGTGGTCGTCGAAATTCACCACAGCAAGAAAATCGGGATTGCTGCGCGATTGATCGCCCGCCCAGACGAAGAGGTATTTCTCCGTTGCGAACGCGGTCTGCGTCATCATCAAGAACATGAGTATATATCGTGACATATTTGCCTCCGAACGTAGCGTCGGCTTTTAGCCGGCGCGAAGCCGCCTAAGAGGCGGCTCTACGTTTTTAAATCGCCGACCACATGGCAGTCCTTGTCGAAAGTTGTTATTTTTCTGATCGAATCCTTGAAGATGCGTGCTTACGACTTTGGGCGGTTCCGCCTCGACGCTGATGCTCATCTGCTGTACCGCGATGAGAAGCGGGTTCAGTTGACGCCGAAAGCGGTCGATGTCCTGCTCACGCTCGTCGAACACAAAGGCACGCCGGTCACACGCGAAGAGCTGATGATGAAGGTCTGGTCTGACGCCGCTGTCGAAGAGGGAACGCTCAGCTCGCATATTTCGCTTCTTCGCAAGACCCTCGGTCAAGGCTTCATCGAGACGATTCCGAAGCGCGGCTACCGATTCGCGGCCGAGGTGAAACGGGAAGGACAAGAGAGGTCACTTTTCGTCGTGCTGCCCTTCGAAAATCTGAGCGGCACGAAGAAGAACGATGCGTTCAGCGACGGCCTGACCGAAGAGATGATCACGCAATTGGGGCGGCTGAATCCGGAGCGGCTCGGCGTCATCGCGCGAACGTCGGCGATGACGTACAAGTCGACAAAGAAAACGATCGACCAGATCGGCCGCGAGCTGGGCGTTTCGCACGTGCTCGAAGGGAGTGTCCGGCGCGCAGCGAATCGCGTGCGCATCAGCGCGCAGTTGATTCAGGTCAGTGACCAGACGCACGTCTGGGCCGACAGCTACGAAGGAAAGCTCGAAGACATCCTCTCGTTGCAGAGCAATGTGGCGCGCGAGGTGGCCACACAGATTCAAATCCGACTGCTGCCGAGCGAGCCGACCCGGCGCGTCGTGCCCGAAGCGTACGAGGCATATCTTCAAGGTCGGTATCTTTGGAATCGGCGCACTGAGCGCGATCTCCGGGCAAGCATCCGATCGTTTCGGACGTCGATCGACAAAGATCCGAATTACGCGCCGCCTTACGCCGGCGTCGCTGATGCCTACCTCAGTCTCACGGACATGGGTTACCTCGGCACGCTCGAGGGAACGCAGAAGGCGCGTCCGATGGCATTTCAGGCGCTGCAGCTCGACGAGAGTCTGGCTGAAGCACACATTTCGCTCGGCCACGCAGCGTTTCATGAATTCGACTGGTCCTCGGCGCGATCAGAATTTCTTCGTGGCCTGGAGCTGAATCCGAATTCGACCACCGCTCGCTTCTATTACTCGAATTTTCTCGCAGCAATGGGGCGTCTGGACGAGGCGCTCGCGGAAGCTCAGCAAGCAAAGCGTCTGGATCCGGTCTCCCCCGCGATGGACGGCAATCTAACCTCGATGTTCTGGTTGTTAGGCCGGTATGCGGAAGCGGTGGCGCACGCTCACAATGCTCTTGCGATCAATCCGAGCTACGCGCGCGCATACGAA
>QHVY01000075.1 GCA_003223695.1 Acidobacteriota bacterium | reverse complement strand
GATTCGGGGAACCATAGAAAATTACGCTCACGGCGTGCAAAATCAGTGCAATCCGCGGTCCGGAAGCACGAAAATGCTGCGCGCCAGTTCCGATCCGAGCGTTTCCGGCTGGTAGTAACGCTCCAGAATCGACGGCCGCCAGGCGAAGAGATCGGCGTTGTCGCGGGAGAAATCATCCCAGTCACTTGCCGGCCTCCGCTGCATCCGTTCGTGGACGAGAACGACATACGCCCAGGTGATCGTCTCGTGATACAGCATCGGTTTTCCGTGATGCGTGGCGAACCGCTGCAGCGCCGCACTGAACCGCTGCAATGTGTCCAACATCGGCATCGCGCGCAGATACGCCCACACGACGTGCACATGATCTCGATGATGAAAGCTGCTGTTCGGGAGCGTGCAGCGTTCGAAGCCGTCGATGAGCTCGCGTTCGGTCATGGCCGCTCGGAAAGTTTGTGCGAATCGGCGCTGGTCAGGTCGAGGTTGTAGACCTTCTTCAGCTCGGCGATTTTCTTGAGCGACTTGCGTTTGAACGGCAGCTTGCCCTCGAAGACATGCAGCAGGATTCCTTCGAGAAGGTCTCCCAGCGAGAGGTCGTGATACTCGGCGAGGCCCTTGAGAACTTTGAGAAGCCGCTTCTCCAGGCGGATGCCGGTCTGCACGCGCTCGATGTACTTTGTTACCATGGTAACAATGTACCATAGTTAGGTTGCGTGATCACCACAGAGGGGACGGAGGGGACGGAGGGGACGGAGAGGACGGAGACATCTTCGTCCTCTTCGTCCTCTCTGTGGTGATCTGACTGCTACGTCGACTTACGGGCGCGGACTTGTCGCGGTCATCGGCCGAGGATCGACATCACGGATCAGAAAACTGGAAACCAACTTCGCGTTTTCGGTCCGCCGGTTCGCCGCCGCTGTGCGCGCCTCCCGCGTCCCGTAGTGCTTCAGCGTGATCGGATCGGTGCGATCGGCCAGTCCGTCCATCGCTGCGTAATTCTGATACGTCAGGATGTAGCCGACATTCCAGTCGTCCGCGTTCTCTGTCGTCGATTTGGTGAAGAATGTGTAATTCATGATGATTCCCGCTTTCTTGTAGTCCTCGAAAACGGGTTTCGTGTTTTGCCGTACGTCGGCCCAGAAGTCAGTCGTCTTTCCGGGGGTGATGCGAAGCAGAATCACACGAGAAACCGGTCCTTGAGTGAAATTCTCCTGCGCGATCAGCGACGACGCACCAGCGATCAACAGAGACGTCAACAGGAATAGGGACATCCTTCGCATAGCGGGCTCTCCTTTTTGTCGGTTGAAGGCCGCGTTCTATCTGAAGTGGGGTTCGCGCGTCAACAAGTGGCGGATATTTGGAGCGGGCGACGGGGCTCGAACCCGCGACCTTGAGCTTGGGAAGCTCCGACTCTACCAACTGAGCTACGCCCGCTCGCGGAAGCCGATTGTAACGGTTAACTCCCCGCGTACGGCGAGATATTCTGATTGAACAGGCGGATGAAGGAACCCGACGGTCCTTTGAAATACGCCGTTCCGCGGATGGTCACCGGCTCGCTCGAAGCCAGATAGCCCCCGCGCGAGAAACCCCAAACTGAAATCGTGTACGCGCTCGTCGCATTCGGCGCGACCTGCAAATTCATCGGCGTGGAGTTCGTCCGCAGCGAGTATGCGCCGGAGCCGATCGTCTGCAGATCGAGGCGGGTCAGGGTCAGCGGTTGATTTGTCGGATTGGTGATCGCCACTCGATACTGAATGTTCACCGGTCCGCGAAAGTAAAAGACATCATTCGACGAATTCAGTTGTTCGAGCTGCACCGCGACGGCGGGGCCGCTGGGCTGATTGGATGAAGCACAACCGACGAGAAAGACGGAGAGAGACAGAGCGAAAACCGCGCACTTCATGGGTGATGTACCTCCGATTGCAATCAATGCAAAAGGGATACGTATAGCGGGTGGTGGGTGGCGGGTTGCGGGTAGCGGGTAGTGGCCGGAGCCTACCCGCCACCACAACCCGCAATCCGCCGCCCGTTATGCGGGGCGGCGTCTGCGCTTCGGCTTCGCAGTCAACTTCGCCCGAAGCTTACGCATGTAGCCGCGCATGTAGTTGCGTTTGCATTCGCGGCATTCGGGGCCTTTCGCTGGATGCTGATAGGTGTTGGCCCGCGTCATTCGATGGAGGCCTTTTTTGCACAAAGAAGCGCCTTTCATGCCGCGAGAATACAACGAACTCGGCCTAACGTGTTCCTTAGTTAACGCATGCTGGCATCAACCGGCGATGGCCCGCTGCCCGGTCACCTCTTCCAGTTCCGCCTCCTCGGCCAGCCACTCCTCGGTGCGGAACGCGCGCTCCCACTGCGCCACAACGACCGTCGCCAGACAATTTCCGGTGACGTTGACCGCGGTGCGCGCCATGTCCATCAACTCGTCTACGCCCAGAATCACGAGCACGCCTTCGGGCGGAAGGTGAAACGAAGCGAGTGTGCCGAGGAGGATGACCATCGACGCGCGCGGAACACCAGCGACACCTTTCGAAGTGAGCATCAGCGTCAGCATCATGAAGACCTGCTCGCTGATGCTGAGATGAACTCCAGCCGCTTGCGCGACGAAGATCGATGCGAGCGAAAGGTAGAGCGTCGTCCCATCGAGATTGAAGCTGTAGCCGGTCGGTAGGACAAATCCTACAATCCTGCGCGGCACGCCGAGCCGCTCCATATTTTCCATGGCCTTCGGCAAAGCAGATTCGGATGATGTCGTGGCGAAGGCGATCGTCGCCGGCTCTTTCACCGCGTTCCAGAAATCGCGCAGCGGCACACGTGCGATGAGCGCGACCGGAATCAACACGAAGCAGATGAAGACCACCAGGGCGCCGTAGAGCGTCCCGACGAGCACGCCGAGGTTCTTGAGGACCTGCAGGCCAGAGTGTCCGACGGTGTACGCCATCGCGGCGCCGACGCCGACCGGCGCAAACTTCATCACGAATTCCGTGAAGCGAAACATGATGTCGGCGAGCGACTCGCACCAGACGACCACCGGCTTTGCTTTCTCGCCGATGCTGGTCACCGCCAGAGCGAACATCACGGAAAAGACGACGATCTGCAGAACGGCGCCGTCGGCCATTGCTTTGATGATCGACGGCGGCGCGAGGTCGGTGATCAGCTCACCGAACGTCTTGGGCTTCTCCGACGGCAGTTGTCCGGCGGCAACAGGTTTGGGCGGTGGAAGCTTCACCCCCACTCCCGGCTTGGTCAGGTTCACCGCCGCGAGACCGATGATGAGCGCGAACGTAGTGACGACTTCGAAGTAGACGAGCGCCTTTAATCCGATCCGGCCGACCTGACGAACATCGCCTGTTCCGGCGATTCCGATCACCAGCGTCGAGAAAATCAGCGGCGCGATGATCGACTTGATCAGATTGAGGAACAGGATCGACAGCGGCCGCAGCGCGATTCCCCACTCATGCTTCCACGCTCCGAGAGCGACGCCAAGGATGAGGCCGATAAAAATCTTCGCGGTGAGCGAGAGCTTCGGCAGCTTCATTGGGAGCAATGATATAGTCACCGCAATCGTCCAAATCCTGTTAAGGAGGGCCAATGCGCCGCTCGCTTTTTCTTGTCTTCCTCTTTCTCCTCACTGTTACATCTGTATTCGCACAGTCACAGGCCACGACAGGCGTCATCGAAGGGACCGTCATGGACGCGACGGCCGCGAGTCTGCCTGGCGTCACTGTGACAGCAAAAAACACGGCGACGAACTTCGAACAGACCACGGTCACTGATCGCGCCGGCCGTTTTCGCATCGTCCTGCTGCCCCTCGGACCGTACACCGTCACGGCAACGCTCGAGGGCTTCGGCACGGTTGCCGAGAAGGGCCTCGACCTCGGTCTCGGTCAGACGCTGACCGTGCCGATCACGATGAAGCAGGCCGCGGTCTCGGAACAGATCGTGGTCACTGCCGCCGCACCGCTGATCGAAACGGCGCGAACCGAAGGCGCCACACGCATCGATCAGAAGGCGGTTGCCGGACTGCCGAACAACGGCCGCAACTTTCTCGACTACTCGAAGCTGACTCCGGGCGTAACGATCGTGCAGGGTCCGGATGGCGACGAGCTGTCGATCAACGGCCAGAAAGGCATCGAGAACAACATCTCCGTCGACGGCGCGGACTTCAACAATCCATTTTTCGGTGAGCAGCGCGGCGGCCAGCGTCCGCCGTTCACGTTCAATCTCGACGCCGTCAAGGAAATGGTAGTGATCGGCGACGGAGCGAACGCGGAGTTCGGGCGCTCTACCTCGGGATTCGTCAACGTGATCACAAAGTCGGGCACGAACAATCTCGACGGCACGGCACACTTCACGTTCAAGAACGACTCACTCAGCTCGCGCGCGAAGAACCCTGACGGCACGCTCGCGCCGAAATTCGACTCGATGCAGTCGCAGACCGGCTTCACGATCGGCGGGCCTTTCGTGAAAGACAAACTCTTTTACTTCGGCGCACTCGACCTGCAGAAGGCTCACGCCACGAAGCAGACGAATTCGGCGCGCATCGAGCAGCGGGTCGTCGACGCTCTCGCGAGCCTCGGCAGCCCGAACGAGAACGGGCCGATCCGCCGCACGAATGACGCGCGCGTCCTTCTGTTGAAAACTGATTGGAGCGCCAGCGCGAAAAATCTGGCAACCCTGCGCTACAACTACACATGGTCGAACCAGGACAACGGCACATTCGACGTCGACTCCTGGGGACGCAGCGCAAACGCGATCGAGAAGGACTCGTCAGGCGCCTTCACAGGATCTCTGATCACGACGTGGACCAATTCGCTCCTCAACGAGTTCCGCTTCCAGGGTGCGCGCGAGAATCGGCCGCGCCCATACAACGGTCCGAACATCACCGGACAGAGCCGGCCGCTTCCCGACACCGCTTTCGATTTCGCGAAAGGTTATCGTTTCGGCGAGCCGTTCTTCATTCCGGTCAAGTACTACGACACGCGCGTTCAGCTCAACGACAACGTTTCGCTGCTGCGCGGCGGACATTCCTACAAAGCAGGCGTGGAATTCAATCGCGTCAATTCCGTCCAGACGTTCGTCGGATTCGCGAATGGCCGCTACATTTTCGATTCGACCGACGGCTTCCTCAACTATCTGAAGAATCCGAATTACGTCGAGTGCTCCGACGGCTCGTCATCGCAGAGCGGTAAGTGCCCCGCGGGAGCAAGCATCACCGGACCAGTGCTGCTCTATCTGCAACAGGCCGGCGTCGGCGGACTCACTGCCGAGCAGGCAGGCACTCAGAGCATTCCGCAGAACGAGCCCGCCGCATTCGTGCAGGATAGCTGGCAGGCAACGCCGAATCTGAACCTGCAATATGGATTGCGATGGGAAGCGGAAATGGAACCCGATCCGATCACTCCGCCCGATCAGGTCTTCTACTCGAAATTCATCGGCCAGACGAAGAACGGTCAGGAGTTCCCATCCAACGGCAAGATTCCTTCTGATTACAAGATGTGGCAGCCGCGGCTCGGAATGTCGTGGAGCCCCGGTGGCGATGGCAAGAAAGTCCTTCGCGCGAACGCTGGCATTTACTACGGACGCGTGCCCGGATTGACGCTCGCCTCATCGCGATCGACAAACGGCAGCCGCGGTCAGACGCTCTTCCGCAACAGCGCGCTGACCGGGATCCTCGGTCCGGTTCCGGCGTATCCGAATCTGATTCCGCAGTCGCAGNNCCACTTCCAGAACCCTCGCACGAACGCGGCAAGCGTTTCGTGGGAGCAGGAATTCATTACCGACTACGCGTTCCTCGTGAAGTACAACTACGCGAAGGGCGAACACATCACGCGCTTCACCAATCGCAACGACCCACTCCTTGGCTCGCCATGGAGCTCAGGACTCGGCGCAGATGGATCGAACGGCATTGGCACACTGACGACAGTCGAATCGAGCGCTCGCAGCCTCTACCACGGCGTGACGCTCGGCATCACCAAGCGGCCGTCGCGTCATCTGCAGTTCCAGGTGAACTACACGTACTCGAAAGATAAGTCGGATGACGACAACGAGCGCGATCCGTTCACGTTCCGCTATGCGAAAATCACCGACCTCGCCGCGGAGTACGGCTACTCCGATCGCGACCAGCGCCACCGCGTCAACTCATGGCTGCTGTGGAACGCGCCGATGGGTTTCGACGTCAACATGCGCTACTCGTATCGCTCGGCGCAGCCGCTGTCGATCACTGCAACCGGCGCGGTTGCAATCACGCCGCAGGATCGAATCAACCCGGACGGCTCGGTCACTCAGCGCAACCTCGGAAGAAAAGACAATCAGTTCTCGTCGCTCGATCTGCGTCTGACGCGACCCTTGCCGTTCGGCAACGTCACGATCGAGCCGGCTCTGGAGGTTTTCAATCTGATGAACAGCAAGAATTTCGTTCGGCCGGAAGTGACCAGTCTGATCTTCAACTTCGACGGCACAGTGCGCAGCGGCGCGGGCGATCCGCGTCAGATGCAGCTGGGCCTGCGGGTGATCTGGTAGGTTTGAGTGTGGGGCCGGCTCTCCAGCCGGCCCCTAAACCGCCTGAGAGGCGGTTCTACGTTTTCTTCTTGATCGGCAGCTTCACCGCCGTCGGATCGCCCAGCAGTCGAGCGCGACCCTTCTGAATCGGCAGCCTGGTGTAGACCTGCGTTGACAGAATGGAGGCGTGACCGAGGATTTCCTGGACGTCGCGGATGTCGGCGCCGCTGGAAACGAGCATCGCCGCCATGGTGTGCCGCAGCGAGTGCGGCGTGATATGCCGCTTGATCTCCGCGAGCCGAACGTGCTTCTTGAAAATGTTCTCGATCGAATAGATCGTCAGACGGGTGCCCGAACGGCCAACGAACAGCGCCTGCGTTTCGAGATGGCGTTCGCTACGCATATCGAGATACGAGGTGAGCGCGGAAACGACGACGTCGGACGTTAGCGAGACCAGACGGCCGCGAGTTGCGCGACCGGTGATGTGAATCTCGCGCGCGTCGAAATTGACGTCAGCGACGTTCATTGCCACCAGCTCGCCGATACGGATTCCGGTGGAAAAGAGCAGCTCCAGAATCAGATTGTCGCGGATGGCGCAGAAGTAACGATTCCGTCCGCCCGGCGAATGATCGCGCACGAGCGCCAGCTCGGTGATCTGTTCCTTCGGCGCAGCGAGCAGCGAGCGAATCTCCCGTCCGGAAAGAACGGTCGGAATGCGATTCTCAACCGGCCGCTTGATGCGCAGTTTGCGCGCGGGCGATTCGCTGACCACACCGCTTTCTTCGAGGTAGCGGAAAAAGACTTTCAGGGCCGCGACCTTACGGCGGATCGAGGTATCACGATAAGGGCCGGTGCCGAGCTTCTCGAGGTATTCCTCGAGCCGCTCCGGCGTGATGTCGACCATGTTCGTGTCGTTAACATGCAGGTGAAACTGACTCAGATCCGAGTGATAGGCGCGCAGAGTGCGATCGGAAAGATTCCGGACGGCTTGCCCATGCTGCAAAAAGTCGGCAATCGCCTGTTGCACGTTCATCGTGGTCACGCTTTCAGCTCTCTCGCTCTTTTTATGTAGGGGGACTGGTTCGAAGTGTATTTGCGGGCAGGACTTTGTCAAGAATTATTTGTTCGTCCGATATGCTATGAGAGCATGCAAGAATAATTATCAGCGATGCGCGGCCAGAAGCTATTCGTAAGGCCCATCGAGCCTGGCGACGCTGACACGATCGGGGGCTTTCTCGCGGCTCATGAAGGCCGGAATGCCATCCCCGCATGCGGGCTCATCGGCAAACTCCTCGGGCAGGTCGTAGCGGTCATGGCCATCGATTTGGGCGTTTCCGATGCCATTCGCGTGCGTGATCTGCTGGTCGCTCCCGAGTTTCGGCGTAAGCGCGTGGGCCGGGTGATGATGAACGAGGTGGAGCTGCTGGCCGCCAAGATGGAACGCGATTGGCTCATCGTCGAGCCGGCAGGGGACGCGCGTGAGTTTTTGCGGCGCGTTGGGTTTGTCGAGGATGGAAATCGAATGGTGAGGAAGGTGGCCCGGTGAGCCGTTGCCGGTTGTCAGTCGGTTGTCTGATGGTCCTGCTGATCGCCTGCGCCCGCACTGTTGCGCCCCCGCCCCCCACATCCCGCATCCCGCCGGCTGCTCCGGTAATCGCGCCGGAGCCGCTCGCGAGGACACTTGACGAGGCGAAAGGGCTCCGCGCGGCAGGCAATCTCCAACTCTACGAGCACTCCCTACGAGCACTGAGTACTTCGCCCGATCCGCAGACGAGTCGCCGGGCGATGGCGCTTCTTGCGCTCCTCTATATCGATCAGAAACGGACCGACGATGCGATGACCGCTTTGCGGCGCGATGCTGATGCGTATCCCGAGGTCGCGCCGTGGCTGCAGCTGCGGCTGATCGACTTGTACGTGGGACCGGCTCTCAGCCGGTCCGCGCCGGCTGGAGAGCCGGCGCCACGTTACCCGGACGCGATCGCAGTCGCCCTGCGCATCACGCAGGAGGCGCCGGCGAGCTCCGCGGCAATGGTCGCTCGCATGCGGCTGCCTGCGCTTTATGCGCTCGCGGGCGATCAGAGCGGCGCAGAAAATTCGCTGAAGGACACACTGTCACTTCCGATTGATGAGCTGAGCGAAGAAGAATTCGTGAATCTCGCCGCTGCCCTCGATAACGCGGGACGTCAGGATCTCGCCACGTCGGTTCGCATGTGGCTGCTCAACGACTATCCTCGAGGTCGCTTCACCGAGCGGATGTACGGCATCGTGAGCAAAATGGTGCCGTCGCCGCTCGATGCGCTCTCAACGGATGACGCCCTGGCGCTGGCTCGGCGGCTCGGGCGCGAAGATCATTACGATGAAGCGCTCGATCTTCTCGATCGCATCGGTAAGCGCGCAGCGACGGCGGTCTCTTCGATCGAATATCGCGATTACCGTTTGCGCGCTCTCTTCAATTCACGCCATTACGAAGAAGTTCTGAAAGAAACGCCCGATCAGAAGGCGCTGAAAGATCCCGCGCTGATCCTCCTGCGCGCGCGAGCCGCCTGGCGAGCGGACGAGCCGAAGCAGTTTCTCGCCGGCCTCAAGCGGGTCGAACGCGAATATCCGAGGAGTCCTCAGGCGGCGGAGGCGAAGCTGCTGCGCGCGAAGTATTACGTCGTGGACGAACCGAAACCGGGAAAGGCACTCGCGGATCTCGAGAAGGGAGTCAAAGCGGCTGGGCCCGGCGCCGACGGCGAAAACCTATGGACCCTCGGCTTCACCTACATTCTGGCGAACCGCGATGACGACGCTCTGCGAACCTTCGAGCGCTATGCGCAGCAGTTTCCCGACGGCGACTACATGACGAATGAGCTCTTCTGGTCGGCAAAAATTTACGAGCGCCGCGGCGAAATCGATCGGCGCAATGAAGCTATCCAGAAGCTGCTGACCAGCTATCCTTATAGTTACTATAGCTACCGCGCAAGGCAGATCATTCACCAATCGCCGGTCGCGCCTGCTGAGGTCGCGAACGGCAACATTTTCCCGGACATCGGTGCAACGATCGCCGCGCTCGCCGACCCGCGGCTCGATTCTGTGCGCGAGCTCGCCTGGCTCGACCTTATGCGCGACGCCACTTCAGAAATGAAAGCGATCGCGACGGCTCATCCCGACAATGCGGGCGTCGCGTTCGGGCTTGCCGACCTCTACGCACGGACCGGTGAGCCCTTCAAGGCGATCAATGTGCTCCAGCGAAGCTTCCGTGAGTTCGTCCGTCACGGCGGCAGAGGCGTCCCGCATCGATTTTGGGAAATCTTGTTTCCGCTCAAATATTGGGAAACCCTCCGCGCCGAAGCCGAGCGCCGCCAACTCGATCCGTATCTCATGGCGTCGATCATCCGGCAGGAAAGCGGATTCGAGCCCTCGGTCGTTTCCAGTGCTGGTGCGGTCGGTGTGATGCAGATCATGCCGCAGGAAGCCCAACGCATCGCTACGGCCGCCGGTCTCCCGGTGCCGACGCGAGAGCAACTCTTCGATCCTGCGACGAACATCACACTCGGCGTCGCGGAGTACTCGCAGAAGCTGGCTGTGATGCACGGTACCGACATCCTCGCAATCGCGGCCTACAATGCTGGTGAAGAGACAGTTGGCAAATGGATTGCTCAAACGCCGATCGATGACATTGACTTATTCGTAGAATCGATTCCGTTTGGCGAGACGCGACTCTACGTAAAGAGCGTGACACGGAACCAGTTCGAATATCGGCGGATTTATGAGGGCGTCTCAAGTTCTTCGTAATTTCAAAATCGGTTATTCGAAGCTCGCTTTTTGCAGCATTTTGATCGCCGCTGCCTCTCAGGCGAGCACGACCCAACTCGTCCTCTCCCGAGACTCAAAACCTGATGGGGAGATCCGAGGTGTGGTCGACCTGACGATCAGTCCCGGGTTCGATGACGCGCACGTAAACGTGATCGTCGACGGCCAGAAACTCGCCGACAATCTTCGATCGCCTTACCACGTCACCGTCGATTTCGGGCCTGGCGCACTCGAGCACAAGATCACCGTGATTGCCTACGCGCCCGGCAACAAAAAGGTGCAGTGGAGCGAGACGATCAATCGAGGCCATCTCCCGCTGAGCGTCAAAGTTCATGACGTCGATCTTGCCAACCGCGTCTTTGAGGCGAGCGTGACCACTCCCGCAGACGACCCGGTCGAGAAAATCGAGTTTTGGGAGAACGGCAAAGTCATTGCCTCGCTTACGCAGCCGCCGTATCGCTTTGCCATTCCTGCGGAGAATTTCCAGCAACAGTTCGTTCAGGTAACTGCAAAGACAAAATCGGGCGATGAAGCGGCCGATTTCTGGTCTGGACTGGGCGACGTTCACGCGGAATCGGTCGAAGTGCGGACAGTTCCTCTTTTCGTCTCTGTTGTCGATCGCAACGGAGTCACGCACGATGACGTTGATCGTTCGCTCTTCCGCGTCATCGACAACGGCAGCGAAGGAACGATCCTCGAATTCGGCAAGGCCTTCAATCAGCCGATCTCGATTGCCTTGCTCATCGATGCCTCTGCGAGCATGACCTATTCGATGGAAGAGGCGACAAAAGCCGCGCTCACCTTC